>JACFNS010000088.1:0-2168 GCA_019454705.1 Taibaiella sp.
TGGTGGTGGTGGTGGATTTACCCCACCCAAAGGCGACAATCCACAGGCGGGCATAAGAGGACGTGACACGAGCGATTTCGGCGGTTCCAAGATGTTTATACAAGGTGGTGGCAGCTATCAGACCCTGCCATCCAAAGCCAACGACTTCTCGCTGGACGATGACGACCTTATACCACCGTCAAAATTCAACCGCCCCAAGCCTGAGGATGACGACGCACCATTTTAATTAAGGCTCTTACTTTTCTGCCCCATAAAAAAAATGCTCCTCGTAAAGGGGCATTTTCATTTTACATCAATTTATACTTTTATTGTTTCACCCACTTCAATACTGAAGAGTAGCTATTGTCTTCTCCGGCAATGCGTATGGTGTACACACCGCTGCTCATCATAGAGGCAGGTAGTTCTATACGTTGTGCACCTGCTTCGTATTGTTTATTCGCAGTCCATACTACCCTGCCGGTAATATCCGTTACACTGATATTGAGCATATCCCTTTTCGCCAATACTATGTGCATATTAGCCACATCGCCTGATGGGTTGGGAACTATTGCCACTGATTCCAGGTTGCCAGCTACACCCTCTACACTTTCAGGGAACTGGATTGTTGCAGTAGCATCTATCGTTTTTACATCGTAGTTTTCTACACCACGGTTGTCCACCACTACCGCATCGTCAAAGCTGAAAGTAACATCTGTACCTACAGTTGCATTAGTAGGCACGGTAAAATTCAGTGTAGCTATAGTACCCTGTCCTGATGCATTCTGCTGGTCCGTACGCGCCAGTACCCAATCAACAGCAGTTGTATTTATGGGGTGGGTAAAGTTCACTGCGTTGTTAGCGGCTATCCAACTGGTAGCATTGTCCAGCGTAGGCGCTGCAGCTGGTGTTATACCGCCTATCAATACCCTTACGCCCATACCGTATACATCTGATATGGTTTGGGTTGCACTACCGAATTTAACAGGTATAGAAACCGTTTTACCCGGTGCCAGTGTTACATTAGTCATGTCAAAATACAAGTCGTTGTTGCCGGTACCTTTATGGCTGCTGCCTTTGGGGTGAGACAGGTTATAATTGGTGGTCACGGCACCCAGGTCTGTATTGTTTACTGTTCCGTCACCGTTACAGTCAGCATGTTTCATATTCACGTTATTAGTGGTGAACACGCCTGTCCAGTTGCTGCATGCCTGCGCACTCCATGTAGT
Organism: Taibaiella sp.; assembly: GCA_019454705.1. Classification (GTDB taxonomy): domain Bacteria; phylum Bacteroidota; class Bacteroidia; order Chitinophagales; family Chitinophagaceae; genus UBA5543. Next base: position 1,206 of record JACFNS010000088.1, read on the forward strand.
TGTGGCGCCGGGCCTTGTTGGCCCTGTTTGTCCGCTGGCAACAGCAATATGCAATGGGTCATAAATATTTACAGTAAAGTCACCATTCGCATCACCCGGCCATACTGAATCAACATTACATTGACGGGTACGCACCACCACAGCATAGTCTGCTACTGCACGCGGGCAGCCGTTATCCCTTGCACGCACTGTTATGTAAAAATGCGGCAGTGTAGCGGGGTTCATGCCAGATGGTGTAGTCCATGTAATGGTAGTAGACGCAGTAGGGATACCCGGTGTAACTGTTGAACTGAAAGTCCATCCTGTCATAGTTGGAGGGATAACGGTCAGGTAAACAGAATCGGTTGTTGTGGGGTCTGTAAAGTTCAATGTAATGCTATTGTTCTGGCCGGGGCAGGTTAAATATGTAAAATTGGTAGTACTGGTAGGGGCCGGTATTGTGGGAGCAGAGCCCGTGCCTGGCAATACCAGTACTGTAAATTCCCTGAAATGTTCACCCACCAATACGGTATTCCTGTACTCCCTCATCCTCAACGCCACTGCATACGAGCCTGTGGAAGGACTGTTCAATGTCAACGTCTTGGTAGTATTGTTAATTGTTGCTGTACCACCCGTACCAAATGGCGCTGTTGCAGAATATCCTGTATTATAAGCCGCCACTGTGCCGGTTGCTGTCATCGGGGCTACCAGGTCATAAACAATATTATCTCCTTCAGGATCAATAGCCTGTAGCGGAATGACACTATTCACCCCTGACAACATATAATACGAGGGAGAACTGGCCAACAGGGGGTTGGAATTGATAGCAGCACTGTTATCAATATTTGTGTACAAATACATTTGGCTGCTGCCTGAAGTCAGATTTGCAATACTTGCGATACGTGCTGCATTGGTATAAGACAACACCCAGTCATTGGCCTGGGCCGGGAATGTTATCGTGCCTTTGAAACGCGCAGTGATGTA
>JACFNS010000088.1:2178-4973 GCA_019454705.1 Taibaiella sp.
GGGTTGACACACCTGCTGACAGCAGGGGCGCAATTGATATTGGTTGTATCAAACCCAATAAATGTCATGTTGATTGTACCTGAAGACGACTGCGACACGGAACTGTATTGAACTGCTGCAGCATTGGGCAATGGAGCCCCACCTTCGCATATTTTATATACCGAGAGGTACACGTCATAATTCGTGCCATTGAATTCATACCTCAATTCACCTCCTGAAAAATGGGAAGCATAAGAACTGGTGAAGCCGATAAGCACAGCGATAAGTAGCATTATTTTTTTCATAGGAAAACATTTGTGATTTGGTTAATAGATGCTAAAAAAAACGTAAAGGTTGGGTAAATGATTAAAAAAAGTAAACAAATGCAACGCAGGAATACATCAAAAAACAAAATCCCCCGCATAATTGCGGGGGATTCTCCTTTAGTGCCCAGGAATGGATTCGAACCATCACACCCTTGCAGGCGCTGCGACCTGAACACAGTGCGTCTACCAATTTCGCCACCTGGGCATTAATTACAAGAACTAAAGGGCTGCAAAGATAATGCAGATTTAATTACAAACAAACATTTTATACTACCATTAAATTGCAACCGCGTAAGGCGGAGTTGTCAGAACGGCCCATCACCTCAAAGCTGCCATCATCATATATCCTGCCGATATCATCTGTAGCAATAAATGCACATGAATGTACGTTCGCGAGATCTATAATATTAAGATTGCCTGTACCTCCGCGGTGCAATTCCAGGGGGTCATTTTGATCGCGTACCAACACCTTCATTGTAGAAGTTGTATTGAAGATCCCATCTTTTTCTGCATATGCCTGTGACAGTAATTCGGTCATTCCATACTCAGAATGGACCTGTGTAACTCCCAACCTTTCTTTTAATATGTTATGCACCTCTTCCCGGGTCATTTCCTTACGGCGGCCCTTCATGCCACCTGTTTCCATCACCACCCCATTAACCAATTCCAGTTGATATCGTTCAGCAAAGTCCAGCAAGCCAAACGTCACACCTATCAGCATATATTTCCTGCCATCAGCCTCCAGCCTGTTCAGTACATTAAACAATTCCTCACGTTCATCCAGGTAAAAACCGTTCATATCGATATTGCTGCATTCCATCAGCTTCTGCACCATATATACCAACGAAGAGCCGCCCCTTTGCAGGTAAGACGGCAGCAGGCCCAGAAACACATATTCCTCCGGGTCGCCATAAAACTGCCTGAACCCTTTTAGCAGGTTGGAATCATATAGTACAATGTCATTAACTATATGCCGGGCAGGCACGTCAGAAGTCGTGCTGCTGCTTGTAAATACAACATTATCTCGCTCCCCCGGCTCTGCTGTTATTACATCATGTGTCTTAAAGAAGCTAACCGGCAGAAATGGGATGGAGCTTACATCATTAACAAATTCAGGCTGCACACCAAGTGCATCTGTAAAGCCCCTGTACACCTCGTTATGGGCATATTGATGCCTGAACAGTTCAAGGGCAATACTGTCAAAATTTTCACCGTTTATACTATTGAGATAATTAACGGGGTCTTGATGAAAAAAATATCCCACTTTTGTTAACTTTGGTAGGTATGAAGAAATATACGATACTGTTCATAATGGTTGTTATTTCCTTTGCTGCTTGCAAAAAAGCAGAGAAAGCTAAGGAAAAACCTGAATTAGCATTTGCCGGCCTCTCCCACGACAAAGTGATGAATGGCGACCTCAAAGATACTGTATTAATCAGTCTGCGCTACACCATCGCAGCGTCGCAGGTAGGCCAGGATTCTACCGCCCCGTATATCGCCTTCAAAGACAGCAGAGACCAGACCGTTAACAGGCAGTACTTTCCTAATGACATAGCGCAAAACCTGCCCGATGCAGACATGAATATTAGCGGTGCTATTACCATAAGGCTGAATGCAGGCAATTATTTTGTATTGCGTCCCGATAGACCGGAGGGTGACACGCTCCGGTACGAAATGTACCTGGTGGGCAAAGACGGAGTGGAAAGCAACAAGATAACCACCCCTGATATCTATATAGAGCCTTAAGCAGCAGACCGCATTGACAATAATAAACTGTAGCCGATATGTTCATGTTTTTAACGGTATTTGACAGATGTCTACTATAACATATCTTCCTTATAAGGATAAAATTTACATAACCTGCAACCGTGATGACCGGCCATCAAAACATGATGCTCTTGCCCCATCGGTAAAAAACTTCCCATCGGGCAAAATACTCTATCCACAAAACGGGCTGACTGGTGGCACCTGGATAGGCATCCATAACAATGGTAATGCTATGGCCATGGTACAAGGGGCCTTCGCACCGCACATACGCAAAGACAGTTACCGGACCAACAGGGGTATTATCTTCCTGGAAATCTTCGACTCCGACAATCCAGTAAAGAAGTTCAACGAGGTAAACCTCACGGATATTGAGCCCTTCACCCTGGTAGTATGGCTGAAACAAAACGGTACATTATGGGAAATGCGCTGGGACGAATACGAAAAATTCGTCACTTCATTACCTGCAGACATGCCGCATATGTGGTCATCGGCTACACTATTTGACGAAGGAATGATGGGGCGTAGACGCAAATGGTTTGATGAGTGGCGACTATCACAGGAAATGATTACCGGGGAGGGTGTACGCTGGTTTCATGAGCATGGTGGCGATGGTTTTGAGCGTATGAACCTAAACATCAATAACGGCGCCACACATACACTCAGCATTACGGGCATTGAAATATCTGTAGACAGGTCAGTAATGTATTACCATGACCTGAAAAC
>JACFNS010000088.1:4983-7143 GCA_019454705.1 Taibaiella sp.
GGTGGTTGTTTGCCGATGAAAAAGCTGAAGGGCATTAAGCCATTCAGCCTATTTTTTCATATACATTACGTCTTTAACCAGCTTTACAGTACGTTCTACACTAGGCAGTGCAGCTGCTACCAGGTTACCGGCATAGTGCATGTTGGTATCGGCAGCAGTAATGCGTTTAACCGGAGCGTCCAGGTAATCGAAAGCATCTTTCTGTACTCGGTATGCAATCTCAGAAGATACGCTGCCGAAAGGCCATTGTTCTTCGACTATCACCAGTCTGTTAGTTTTCTTTACAGACTCTATTATAGTTGCCCAATCGAGCGGGCGAATAGTACGTAAATCAATCACTTCAGCCTCTATACCTTCTTTTGCCAGTTCTTCAGCTGCACCCAGTGCTACTTTCATCATCTTGTTGAAAGATACGATGGTCACATCGCTGCCCTGGCGTTTGATATCAGCCTTACCAATAGGTATAAGGTATTCTTCCTCAGGCACTTCAGCTTCATCTCCATACATTACTTCGCTTTCCATAAATACCACAGGGTTCTCATCGCGGATGGCAGATTTCAACAAACCTTTTGCATCATACGGATTTGATACGGAAATGACTTTAAGACCAGGGATGTTTGCATACCAGCTTTCAAAAGCCTGTGAGTGCTGTGCACCCAGCTGGCCTGCTGAGCCGTTGGGCCCACGGAATACGATCGGGCAACCAAATTGGCCACCGCTCATAGATAAGGTCTTGGCTGCGTGGTTCAATATCTGGTCAAGCGCCAGCACTGCAAAGTTCCAGGTCATGAATTCAACTACGGGGCGGGTATTGTTCATAGCCGCACCTACTGCTATAGCCGCAAAACCCAGCTCAGCAATAGGCGTATCAATAACGCGCCTTGGTCCAAATTCGTCCAGCATACCCTGGCTTACTTTATAAGCGCCATTGTATTGGGCTACTTCCTCACCCATCAGGAACACCTTTTCGTCCCTTCTCATTTCTTCCTGTAATGCTTCTCTTAATGCCTGGCGAAACGCTATTGTACGCATATTATAGTTCCGGTTATTTGTCTTAATAAAATCGGGGCTAAAGATAGCCAGTAATTATTTATTATCAGCGGGTTTAAAAATTACAATACTACTCATGCCCTGCTCGGTCATCTGCAGTTTCAGCATAGTATCAGTTAGCGAAAGTATATCCATAGATATTTTGCCCATTTCATCTTCCTGTGCAGGTTCATCCAGTACCAGCTTGCCTTCATCATCAATATGCCATTTAGTCGAGTCTGCCTGTCCGCTGAAGTTCATAATCACCATCCCGTCCTTGCGAAAATCAAACCATGTATTTTTTACTGCATGGTCTTGCATGGCGATATATTCTGTCATTTCATTTTTCAACACCTCGCGTGCGCTGTCTATATTGATAAATCCATACATAGCCAGGTTCTGCTCGGCTGTCGTATTCATACCAAACGTATCCAGGAAATGTGTTTGCTCCGTCATCAGCGAATCAAGCTGAGCGTTTTCCAGGCTTACAGCCTGCCATTTTCCTGTTAGTATAGCCTTCTTGTCTTGCGTACTACAGGCACTCAACAGTCCAAGTATCACAAATCCGCTCAATATTGTCTTTTGCATAATATTATTTTGGTAAAATTAGCTTGAAATAACTTTTCCACTCCTGTGTCGACAAAAGATTTTCCAACGGGGGGAAATTATACTGGTCAGTCACCCTGGGGAAGATTCTTTTCAGCAGTGTATATCTCTCCGGGTCATTATTTAATGTTTCAGCCATCATCCTGGCCTGGTTAGTAGTGAAACAATTATCCATCTTTGTTAGCAGGAATTTCAATTTCTGTTTTTCCTGCTTCGCCTGTGTTTTACTAAACAAATCCTCAAATTCTGCATCGCTCATAGCTGTCGGGCAATCGCTGTTAAGAACATACATACCCGCAGGAGGAGTGGTAGTAACAGGCTCCGCCATCGTGTAATCATTCCTTGTTTCCTCTGCCGGAATGAGTTCTTCCATCAATTCGGTATTTGTAGCCCTCTCTTCAGTCATTACTGGCTGCTGTTGTTCCGGCTGCGTATTGTACACCGCCCGTTCATTACTCAGTTCGATATTACCAATAAAGCGAGGCTCCCTGTTATTCCCGGCTGTAGTATTGGTACGTGAAGGAA
>JACFNS010000088.1:7153-7793 GCA_019454705.1 Taibaiella sp.
CATAGCTGTTAGACTGGGGTACACGGTCGTCCTCTGCCCGATTGCCCGGGTACAGGTAAAATTGCTGGTGAATATCGTAGAGCGCAAATGAACCATTTTTCTGCAGGAGCAGGAAACCACGAAATCCATCTTCGGGAACTACAATGGTGAATTTCTGCGCAGGATACATGTTTTGCTGAAACAAAACCTGGATATTGACTGCCCCGGGAGCCAACTGCGGTATAATATTGTAGTTTTTTCCATATCTCGGCAACATCTGATCTTCAAACTTAATGTAGAAGGGCACCTGCTTGTCGCCTTGTATGTATATGTACGAAAAGCCGTTTGCTACTGATGGCAACCATGCTGCCAACAGCAATATTAACAATGATATGTTCCTCAATGATTTCCTCACTCTATTCCATTTCTATCAATACAGCACCCTTTTCTACAGCTGTACGCTCCTGTACGTTTATTGATTTCACAACAGCATCAGCACTTGCTTTCAGCACATTTTCCATTTTCATGGCTTCCACTACTGCCAGTACTTCTCCCTCATTTACATGCTGGCCTTCCTCCACATTCACCTTTATCACTTTTCCCGGCATAGGCGAAACCACATTATTGCTATCGCGGGTAAGTGTATTGCTTTCGGCAAACG
>JACFNS010000088.1:7803-8269 GCA_019454705.1 Taibaiella sp.
CTTTGGCTATCTGCTGTCCAGGCTGTACCAGTACCTTTAGCACCATACCTGGCATCGGGGCCTTTACTGGTTCTGCTTTCTGCATAGCCTTCAAGTCCAGGCCCATACTGGCCAACAACTGGTCCATCGGTTCGCTGATAGCTATATTGCGCCTGCTACCGTTTATAGCAATGACCATTTGTTTTGCCTTGTGGTCTACCTTTTCGATAGTGGCTGTATAGCTCTTATTATTGTATAATATGCTGATTAAACCGTTGGGTTGCAACTGTATATCCGCATCAACGTTGATACCATCTATTTGCCATATTTCAGCCTCGCGGCCTATAGAAAACTCACGGTTTTCATTAACAGTAATTTGCAGCATGCGCCGTTCCTGTATTTGTTTTTAAAAATGAACCGCAAATTTAACCAATTAGGGGGTGGTTTACAATTTACAGTTTGAAGTCTCCAAGTTTCTTAAAGTTCA
>JACFNS010000089.1:0-6791 GCA_019454705.1 Taibaiella sp.
CATACTTTTTCCCGTCTTTTTCGAATGTATGAGGAGTACCGTCCGCATTAACTCTTGTTACATTATCATTGGTGCATAATAACGTAATCTTATTTGAGGGGTCACCGATTTCTACATAGGTGTTGCGTGCAACAAAAAGGGATTTCCCCTGTATCATCCCCTGGTTGATGAGTTTTTTAAATGGCTCATCGAAGCTGATATGGCCGAGGTCGTGCAGGGCTTTAGTCCACATACGGCTGTACAGCAGGTGGCCTACGGCGTGTTCGGTGCCGCCTATGTATATGTCCACTTCGCGCCAGTAGTCTGTTGCTTTCCTGTCTGCAAATGTTGCTTCATTGTGCGGGTCCATATAGCGCAGGAAGTACCAGCTGCTGCCGGCGTAGCCGGGCATGGTGTTGGTTTCCCTGTTGCCTTCTTTTGTGCGTACCCAATCTTCTATATTGGCCAATGGCCCTTGCCCTTCGGGGCCGGGTTTGTAGCTGTCCACATGCGGCAGTTCTACAGGCAGTTGGTTGATGTCACCACCAATTTCGTCAATGCCATAAGGTACACCATCACGGTACACAACAGGGAATGGCTCTCCCCAATAGCGCTGGCGGCTGAAGCCTGCATCTCGCAGCTTATAATTCACTTTGGCGTGGCCTATGCCTTTTTCAACTATGGCATTTATAGCCAGTTTGATAGCCTCCTTCACTTCTTTGCCGCTCAGAAAATTGCTATTCTCTATCGTGCCGCCTTTATCACTGTATGCTTCTTCGCCATTGTACTTGTCGCCGAATACATTGGTGATGGGAATATTAAAATGTTTGGCAAATGCATGGTCGCGGTCGTCGCCACTGGGTACGGCCATAATAGCGCCCGTGCCATAACCAGCCAAAACGTATTCTGATATCCATACAGGTATTTTTTTGCCCGTGAAAGGATGGATGACATGCGCGCCTGTGAATGCACCTGTCACCTGTTTTACCTCCGCCATACGCTCGCGCTCGCTGCGGCTCTGCACATATTCTTTGTACTTGGTTACTTCCGCCTTGTGTTCGCCGGTAGTAATGATGTCCACCAGTTCGTGCTCAGGTGCCAGAACCATAAAGTCAACACCGAATATAGTGTCGGGCCGCGTAGTGAATACTTTTATTTTTTCGGCGTAGCCGTCTATGTCAAAACTTACTTCTGCACCTGTGCTTTTGCCTATCCAATTGCGCTGCATTTCTTTCATGGCATCTGTCCAGTCCAGCGTGTCCAGGCTATTCAGCAGGCGGTCGGCATATTCCGTTATCCGCAGGAACCATTGGTTCATCCGCTTTTTTACCACAGGGTGCCCGCCGCGTTCTGATACGCCGTTTACCACCTCATCGTTGGCCAGTACAGTACCCAGCGCCTCACACCACCACACTTCGGCATGGCTCAGGTAGGCAATGCGGTATTGCATCAGCACATTGCGCTGCTGTGCGGGTTTCATGTCTTTCCAATGCCTGGCGTCAAATTGCAGGGTTTCATCGTCAGGGCAGGGGTGATTGATATTGCCTTCCTGCTCAAATATGCTCACCAGTTCGCTGATAGGCCTTGCTTTCTGTTGGCTACGGTCGTACCAGCTATGAAAGAGTTGCAGGAATATCCACTGTGTCCATTTATAGTATTTGGGGTCGCTGGTGCGCACTTCGCGGCTCCAGTCGTAGCAAAAGCCGATATTATCCAGTTGCTCGCGGTAGCGTTTTATATTCTGCTCGGTAGTCACAGCCGGGTGCTGGCCGGTTTCCAGCGCATATTGCTCGGCGGGCAGGCCAAAGGCATCGTAACCCATTGGGTGGAGTACATTATACCCGCAATGGCGTTTGTAGCGCGCCAGTATGTCGGACGCGATATAGCCTAAGGGGTGCCCCACATGTAGCCCTGCACCGCTGGGGTAGGGGAACATGTCCAGTACATAAAACTTGGGTTTACCTGTGTCATTGCTGACTTTATATACCTCTTTGTCTTTCCAGTATTGTTGCCACTTCTTTTCTATATCGCGGTGCGCGTATTCCATAAAACTATAATCCGTATTTGCTACAAGGGGGCAAAAATACAAAACGGATGGTAGTTATCCGCTATAAAGCACATTAGGAGCCATATTCGTAAATGATAGCTACCTGGCCGTTTAGCTCAACGAGTCGAACAGTGCTATTTATTTGATTGTTGTCAACAGTAAAAGAAATGCTGACAAGTCGTTTAAAGTTGATGTATATGTTGTTTGAGTATAATAAATCTACCTGCCTGTAGTTGCCGTTACCGTCGTTTGTATAGATATTCTCTTTCGGAAATTTACCGTTATTTGGTAACAACTCGTTTATATGTCCTAAGTTCTGGGCTATTGTAAAGGCTTGTTGCATCGTAATGCCCGGAATGATTAGACTCTCAGACAGGTACTCGTAGTTATTGTGTTCTGTTACTACCATGCCATTCTTATAAAGTGTCTTTACATCTTTGAGGTTCTGCTCTAAATCATTTATTTCCTCATAAATAGTCGATGGAGTAATGGCTTCAGATAGTTGTTCTGCATATTCTTTAAAGCCAGGGCTGTTTCCTGAAGGTGGGGGTATGGGCAGCATATAGGCCTCAACTATATAACCATTTGCACCCTTGCCGTTGTTTATAGTAACCCATCGGGTTTTGAACCCATTGATATATACTCCGCTGTCTTGCATTAAGCGGATAACTACGGCTTCTCCATAAGCAAGATGGTTAATGATATTGCTGGTGTCACTTGGGTTTTCGTAAACGTTCAATCCACCTCGCAAAGCGACATACATGGTTTGATTAAAAGTAGCCCCTGCATTGTTACAGAAAAAAATCAGGAGCATCAATATTTTCTTCATCAGAATGATTTGATACTCCTAAGTTAGTATAATAGTATTAAGTGTATTACTCCAGTATTACTGCATCCGTTCCCCGGTATTCATACTTGGGCGGGTCGTAGTTGAAAAAGAAGTTGACACGGTAAACTGTTGTAGCATATTCTTGTTTAGCCTTGCTCATAAAACCTTTCTCAATGTCAATGGGGAATATCCACATTTCGCACATAGGCGATTTCAGTTCAAACGGGCTGATGTAGTAAATAGCGGCAGTTCCGTTTTTTACTTCGTCGGCCAGCATTTTCAGGTTGCTGTCAATATCCACCTGTTTGATGGCTATTCCATTGAAAGTGGTATCGCGTATCTCCTGCAGCCAGCTTTGTTTGGCTATATAGATGGTTTTTGTGCTTTCAGAAATTCGCCCTTTGGCAGCACCTTTCATTTCGCCATTGGCACCTTTGGTCAGTTCCTTTAGCGTATAAGTCTGGCAGTCGCTGATTTTCCAGCCTTCAAAATCCGTTTTTGCTTCACCTTGCTGAGCATAGGAGGCAAAAGGCAGCAGCAGTAATGTAAATAGTATGTTTTTCACCTGTTTCATGCAGCCAATTTAAGACAAAGATTTTTACTTTGCGCCATGTTCAGTTACTGGGAGCGGGAAAGCTTTTTTGATTACGGCCATATTGTTATCGGTGCGGGTATTACGGGGCTCAGTACAGCTATCGAACTCAGGCAGCTTTATCCTGCTGACAGGATACTGGTGCTGGAGCGAGGATTGCTGCCATCCGGAGCCAGTACACGCAACGCGGGTTTTGCCTGTATGGGCAGTGTTACAGAGCTTTTGGACGATTTGCGGACGATGAGTGAGAGCGAAGTGGTGGACCTGTTTGCCCAAAGAAAACAGGGACTTGAAATATTGCGGCAAAGGCTGGGCGATGAACAGATAGGCTATGCCGCCAACGGCAGTTACGAGCTGATAGATGCGAGTGCAAAAGAAGCGTTAAATAAAATTGACTACCTCAACGAACTGTTACTGCCGGTTAATAATCAACCATCGTTCAGGCTGGCGAATGAAAAAATAAAGTCCTTTGGTTTTAGCGAACAGTACACAGAAGCCTTAATAGAAAACACCTGCGAGGGAGAACTGCATACAGGTAAAATGATGCGGGCATTAGCAGATTATGCTTCAGAGCAAGGCATTGAAATAAAGACTGGCGTAGAGGTGTTGCGATATAAAGAGGAGGAAAACAGGGTAGTACTGGAACTGGCAGGCGGAATGCAGTTAAGTTGCCGTACGCTGAATATCTGCACTAATGCATTTACGAAGCAATTATTGCCGGATGCGGATGTAACACCCGGGCGTGGGCAGGTATTAATCACAGAGCCGATAACCGACCTTAAGTTCAAGGGAATATTTCATATGGATGAGGGGTATTATTACTTCAGGGAGATAGACGGACGGGTGTTGATAGGTGGCGGGCGCAACATGGATTTTCCCGGCGAAACCACTACTGAAATGATAGTGACTGAGCGCATACAAAACAGCTTGGAAGAAAAATTAAGACAAATAATACTGCCGGGTGTACAGTTTGAAGTGTCGCAACGCTGGGCGGGTATTATGGCTTTTGGTGCCACCAAGCAACCCATTATCAAAGTATTTTCAGATAAGGTATTTGGCGCTTTCCGCATGGGGGGTATGGGCGTGGCACTGGGTAGCAGGGTAGCGCAACAATTAGCAGAGCTGCACCAACATCAGCAATAGTTTATTGTTTTTCCGAGGATTCATTTATCCATTGTACCAATGGATACAGCCATTCTTTATAAGGCTGGTACAAAAAGCCATGGCCATTGCCCATGTTCAGCTTTATTTCCTTGAAACCGCTGACGCAGGAACGGTTGAACAATAACTCTTTGCAGGAGCCCGGCCCGTCGGACGATTCGTAAACAGAAAAGAAATTGCCGCATATTTTTTTCTGCTGGTATTTGCGTGGGCTGCTGTCGCTGCATACGCCCATCAGTGCGTAATTGATTTGGCGGTTACCCGTAATCATGGCAACCTCCAGCGCCATAGCAGCGCCTGCTGATGCGCCTAATACAGTAATATTTTGCGGACGCACGCCTGTAAGCAGAAGAGAATCTACCTGCACAGCCACTTTACCACAATACGCATCGAACGAAGCGTCTTTAGGTCGTACTTCGCTGATAACAATAAATCCGTTTTTCTCCAGGCTGTCGACTATAGCACGGTACATGTATTTACCATAAGCGCTGCTTACTGCATTTTCGCCCTGCTGCTGCACTATGGCGCCATGCAGGTAGAAGACGTATTTAGGGGCAGTTGATTGCGCATACGATGGATTGCTTGCTAACAGCAAGGTACAAACTATCGCAATGCAGTACTTATTGATTAGTTTTTTGAGCCGCATTATTTATTTTTTCTTCCAGTTCGGCAATTTCCATTCCCAACGTGTTTTCTGCTAATGCCCCATGAGCCATACTTGAATGGTCGTTGTAGTAGTTATGGCCATATTCTTCTTCTAAAAGCGCCATGTATTTAATCCGTTGCTCATAATTCAGTCTTTTGCCATGCACATAAAAGCCTTTACTGCTGAATTCCAGGTCCAGTGCCTTATCCATTGAGGCAAGGCCATCTTTTACTAATTCTTTATAAAGTCTTAATTCACCCCGATATGCTAGGTGCAATCGTTTCAATTCAGCTTTATTTACTTTTCTGAAATCAGATTCCGGATTGAATATCATCTGTCCGTCAATTCCGTTGTGTAAGTCAAAATGGTAGTAGCCATAGTCGTAATGTGGTTCGTTAAGACTGGCTACGAAGTTTTTCCATTTTTCAACATATGCAATTTGCACTGCAAGCGGAATCATAGAATCATTCACTGTAGATTCATACAAGTACAGGTGTAGGTTATGCCAGCGATTATCTCCTTCGCTGATATACCCGTCCATGAGCAAATCCACCCAGATATATTTCGGGTTGCCTGATTTAAACATTGAGTCGCTTATTGGTTGCAGTACATCCCTGTCATAGCAAACAAAATATTTTTGTGTGTTATCGGTCTCAGCGAAAGAAGCTGCTTTAACTAAAGTCAGCTTTTGCGCGAATATTGAATTCGCGAAGAGGGTAGATGCCAGCAAAAAGCTGATAACAGGATATTTCATGAGAGGAATTTGTATTAAAAATAAACTAAAGCCGTTATACAAACAACTCAGCAGCAATATAGTCGGCAAAGAGCCTGCCTTTATTGGTTAATACCAGGGAGTGGTTATCAAGTATTAGTTTCTGTTCTTCCATAAACCGTTCACTGTCTCTCACAATAACATCAGTATAATCGCTTCCCCATTCACGGGTTACTTTTTCGATGTCTAATCCCCAAGATGTACGCAACGAGGTCATGATATATTCGTTCAGCCGTTGTTCAGTTGTCAGTATTTCCTGCTCAAAATTCAGTTGCTTGTCTGTCAATAGACTTTTGATATAGAGTGCGTTATTGGCAATATTCCATTGGCGTGTAAGACCGTTAAATGAATGTGCCGAAGGTCCTATGCCGATGTAGGGGACACCCAGCCAGTAGTTGGTATTATGCACCGCCCTATGCCCCGGCTTTGCCAGGTTAGATATCTCGTAGTGTTCATATCCCGCCTGTGCAGCAAAGCTCATCAGCATTTCGAACTGGTGTGCCGATTGTTCAGGGTTCACCGGTTGCGATTTGCCTGATTGGATATTGTGATGTAGCGCAGTTTTTTCTTCTACAGTCAGGGCATATGCAGAGAAGTGCGGTATGCTCAGGTTGTTAACCTGTTGCAGGTTGTGTTGCCAGTTGTTGTCAGTCAGCCCCGGTGTGCCATATATCAGGTCGATGGTGATGTTGCTGTACCCTGCATCCTGCACGGCTTTTATGGCATAATCCGCTTCCTGCGCATTGTGGGCGCGGTTCATATAGC
>JACFNS010000089.1:6801-8242 GCA_019454705.1 Taibaiella sp.
GGATTGAACGCCTATGCTGAACCTGCTTACCGGTGTGCTTTTCAGGCTTTTGATATATTGCGTGTTCAGGTCGTCGGGATTGGTTTCTATGGTGTATTCTTTCAAGTTGTTGATGTTGTAATGCGTGCCAATAATTTCAGTAAGACGATTGAGTTCGTCTGCTGAAAGCAAAGAGGGTGTCCCTCCTCCCAGGTATATGGTTTCTATTACAAGGTGTTGCAGGTAATACTTTTGTAGTTCAAGTTCGTAATGTATGGCAGCCAGCATATCTTCCTTCATTTTCAGCGAAGTGGAAAAATGAAAATTGCAGTAGTTGCAAGCCTGCTTGCAAAAAGGTATGTGAATGTATATGCCCGCCATAGGGGCAAAATTACACCCATATTACACGTTGTGTGGAAAACATATTTATTCATAGGGTATATTTTTTTTACTTTAGTGTTGTAAGGGATATGGTATTCAGAGCACTACTCGTCATACTGTTTAGCACAGTCTGTTCGTTCTTGTATGCACAGGAGCTCAAAAACTTCGACTTTTATTATGCTCACCCACAGGTTTCGCAGGAAGCGAAAGAATATTACGCAGGTTTGTATAGTGTTAACAGTAGTGAGAAAGCTTACAACGTAATGGATAGTGCTTTTACCCAAAATGATGAAACAAGGCCATTCTACATTTACCTGCTATGTCGCATGCTGGGCGAAGCCGATGAAAATATGATGTCTGAAATAAGCATCGTATGCCGCTATGTAGCAGAAATACACCCCACAACCCTGATGTCGGTGTTACATGCCGGCCCCAACTTCGTGGCCGATAAGTATAAAGAAGTGTGGGCAAACAGGATTTCTACTGAAATACGCGTTACCTGCGACAAAGACCTGATGGAATGTTACAAGCTTTCCCGCACAACGGCCCTGCAAGCCTGTGCAGAACCACAAAAGCAGAGGCTGGAAGTGTTGTACAATATGGTAAGGAAAGACCTGAACCTGTTTCAGCAGGGATGATGTAAAGTATAAGTGCTAATACTAACTTTGCATCAAGGGTAAACGCGTATGATGGTTTTCAGAAAAATATGGTTGTTGACTGTTGCCGTACTGATGCAGTATTATGCATCGGGAAAAGTGAATGTCCTGTCTTATGACAGCAGTATTGTAATCAACAAAGCCGCTATGGATGCGGCTGCCGTAAAAGCTACGGATAGCCTGGTGGGTGTACACCCGGCTTTACAGCCCGGTGTACGTATCATCCGCGAGCGGGTGCACCTATTTTACGATAATACCTTCGACTTTTATCTTATTCTGTTACTGGTATTAGGTTTCGGGCTGATGCGGTTTGCCAATCCGCGTTATTTCCAGTACCTGTTGCGTGCGTTCCGCAGCCCGTCTTTCGGCAGCCAGCAGTTAAAAGACCAGATGGGCACCGCCCTGGTGCCCAACCTGCTAATGAA
>JACFNS010000090.1 GCA_019454705.1 Taibaiella sp.
AGATATCACGCTCGCATGCAGGAACGAAAAATCTAAATAGAACAAGTGAAGCGGTTATAAACGCAATTGAGTATGCGCGGCAGAATAATAGAAAGATTATATGCTTTATCACAGGTGTACCTGGTGCAGGAAAGACTTTAGCAGGATTAAACATCGCTCATCATCCATCGTTACAGAATAAAGAAGGCGCCCTCGCAACGTTTCTTTCAGGCAATGCACCATTGATAAAGGTTCTTCGCGAAGCTTTAGCTAGGGATTCGTACAAACGGTCAAAAACAGATGGAGTTACCAAGAAAAAGGAACATGACAGAGTGATAGCATTTATAGAAAATGTTCATCGCTTTATTGACAACTACTTTACCAGCCCAGAAAAGATACCCAACAACAAAGTAGTAATATTTGATGAAGCGCAAAGAGCATGGAATGCCGAACAGTCTAAACGAAAATTCGACAGAGCATTTTCAGAACCGGAAATGATGCTTGAAATTATGGACCGGCATACTGATTGGGCTGCGGTCGTTGCTTTAATTGGCGGTGGTCAAGAAATAAACACCGGGGAGGCTGGATTGAGGGAATGGGGTAATAATATTGTAAACAAGTTTCCTCAATGGGAAGTGTTTATTTCCTCTGAGCTAAAAACAGGTAGCCATAGTACAGGTAATTTGACTCTATTTGAAAGGGCGCCTTCAAATGTTACAGTGAATGAAAATAAAGACTTACATCTTGATGTCTCCATACGTGCATATAAAGCCGAAGAGCTATCACACTGGGTAAGCCAGGTCTTACTCAATAATAACGAGAAAGCAAGTCAGCTATTCAAGGATTATCTGACTGAATACAAAATTGTTATCACAAGAGATATTAATACGGCTAAAGAATGGCTTCGACTTAATTGTAAGGGAACGAGAAGAATGGGAATGGTTGCCAGTTCTGGAGGGAGAAGATTAATAGCTGAAGGACTGGATGTAAAATCGGAATTGGACTCAGCAAACTGGTTTTTGAATCCACGAACGGATGTTAGGGCTTCTTATTATTTAGAAATACCAGCTACTGAATTTAGCATTCAGGGATTAGAACTGGACTGGACGGGTGTGTGTTGGGATTTGGATTTACGTAGAACAAATAAAGATTGGGACATCAAAGCTTTTAAGGGAACTGTATGGCAAAATGTTAATTCCAATGAAAAAAGGACCTATGTTCTAAATAAATATCGGGTATTGTTAACACGGGCACGCGAAGGAATGGTAATTTGGATTCCAAAAGGGGATGAACAGGACGCTACACGTCCACCTAAAGAATACGATAAGATATTCAACTATTTAAAGTCTTGTGGTATACCTGAGATATAATATTACTCGCACGCTAAAAACACATTCTGACAACTAATATTCAAGCAAAAATGCACCTGCAATTTTGCAATAGTATGCAGGAAACATCCGAAATCAGTTCTCGACCCGCATTTGCAGCATGTAGTAGGTTGTTCTGATAAAATCCAAAATGATGTCCAATCAAGCATAAGGCAAATTAGCAACTCGTCAGCTATCAACATTTGCTTTTAAGTCACGGTAAAACTATGCACCCAATATATTTTACACAATCGGATATAAGCCAACTTTTTCTACTCAACATAACCACACCAATCATCTTTTTCCGGTTATCGTAAGATTGCGGTACAGTGCCCGCAATGACAATGCTGAGATTGTTAACAAGGAAAGTCCCCCGCTGGGGGATTTAGGGGTCGCTCGCGCAGGACAAAAATGGTGTACAACTACTATTTCCCGGAGGGGAAAAAATAATCCGGCGCGAGTCAACCTCCCCCGAATGGCAATGCCCTAAAGGCAAATGCCATTCTCCCCTCCTAAAAACAGGAGGGGAGCCACTAGTGTTATTCCCGTAGAATGAAAAAATTTAAAAAACTCCCCTCCTGTTTTTAGGAGGGGATGCGAGCAATTGCACAAAGCAGTAATTGCGCGCCGGGGAGGTTGACTCGCGCCGGGCACACAACAAAAAATAATTGCTAAAATCACATAATTAACGTATCTTTGCTATGGTAAATCTGAATAGATTTATGAATATTATAGTTCGTCACCCAACCCGGCATCACAACCCCCAAAAAATCATAAATCATAAATTACACAATCATAAATAAAACAATGCCCCCACCAGTCCCTTACCGTAACAAATATTACCCCGCAGCCCCCCGCACCACCGAGGGGCTTTTTAATTCCCCATATTTCTCAGAAAAAAAACGTGCAGAGTTAACAGAAGTTAACAATTCGGTGGTAACACCCTCATTCCCAACCCCTTGCAAACCCCCAATATTCCCAACAGTTAAACCATCTGTTTACAGAGTTAACAAATTCAACGGGTTTTTGACAAAAAACACACGCCTTACTAAATATTACTTACCCCATACTACCAGCCACTCACGACTAATTCTTACTTCACCTATAGCCCCTTTAGGGGTTGGGGTTTATCTTTGCACCATGAGCAGAGTAGTCATCACAGGCATAGGCATCTATTCATCGCTGGGCAAAAACCGCGAAGAAGTCACACAGTCATTATTCGAGGGCCGTTCCGGAATCATCCTCGACCCCGCCCGCAAAGCCATGGGCTACCGCTCGGGGCTCACCGGCTTTGTAGAACGCCCGCAGCTCAAGGGCCTGCTCGACCGCCGCTCACGCATCATGATGCCCGAGCACGCCGAGTTTGCCTATATGAGCACCATCGAGGCCATGGCGCAGGCCGGCATGACCACCGAATTTTTCGAGCAGAACGAAACAGGCATCATCTTCGGCAACGACAGCTGTGCCCAACCCGTGATAGAAGGCATAGACCTGGTGCGCGAAAAGAAAGATACCATGCTGGTGGGCAGCGGCTCGGTGTTCCAGGTGCTCAACTCTACCGTTACTATGAACCTCGCTACCATATTCAGGCTGCGGGGTGTCAACTTTACCATCAGCGCGGCCTGCGCCAGCGGTTCGCACAGCATAGGGCTGGGTTATATGTTTATTAAGCAGGGCCTGCAAGACCGTGTGATATGCGGCGGCGCCCAGGAGGTGAATATCTACTCCATGCCCAACTTCGACGCGCTGGGTACTTTCTCCATCCGCGAGGACGAACCCGCCCGTGCCAGCCGCCCGTTTGATAAAGACCGCGATGGCCTCGTGCCCGGCGGCGGTGCTGCTACCATCATACTCGAGAGCCTGGAGAGCGCACAGGCACGTGGCGCTACCATATTGGGCGAGGTGCTGGGTTATGGTTTCAGCAGCAACGGGCAGCATATATCCAACCCCAGCGTAGAGGGGCAGGTGCGCAGCATCAGCCGTGCGCTGAAGGACGCCGGTCTCAGCGCCGAGGCCATACAATACATCAACGCCCACGCTACCAGCACCCCTGCGGGAGACGGTACAGAGGCCGATGCGATATTCGAGGTGTTTGGCGGGCAGGTGCCGGTAAGCTCTACCAAAAGCATGACCGGCCACGAGTGCTGGATGGCCGGCGCCAGCGAGGTGGCTTATACCATGCTGATGATGCAAAACGGCTTCATCGCCCCCAATATCAATTTCGAAACCCCCGACGAGCATTCCGCACGTATCAACATTATTCCCGAAACGCTGAAAAAGGATTTTGACATCTTCCTGTCCAACTCCTTCGGTTTCGGCGGTACCAATTCATCCCTGGTTATTAAAAGATGGAACGGGTAAAATTATGACGCTGTCAAGATGAAATATAATATTGACAATCAAACCAATGTAGCCTTTATGACATCGTCAAATATTCTGTCGGCGGCTTCTAAGTTCTTTATATCACCGGTATGCAGCAGGTCGGCATACACCAGTATAGCCGGGGCTATTGAGCCCTGCCGTCCGTCGTAGTTCCAGAACTTGCGATATACCTTGATATATCCATCGGGGTCGCGCACCATGCGGTAGTTGTTCACCAGGTCGTTACGGTTCTCCAGGCTGTAGATGGTCAGGGTGCGGGGCTTTAGCAGCCCGGTCATCAGGTGGCCGGCGGGTTCTCCGCCCCACAGGGTCTTTTTGGCCTCCAGGGGTATGCGCCGCCAGTTTTGATAATCCTCCTCTGCAGCAAAGCGGAAAGTACCTATTTCGATAGCGGGCTTCAGTTCGTGTTCGTACTGGTCTATCCACTTGTCCAGCATCTGCTTTTTGTTGTTCAGCTTCAGTTTTCCCTCACTGTCAGTTGTCAAAAAATTGAGCTCTCTCAGGCTGTTCATGATGTTGGTAATATTGCCCGGGCTGGTCTGTGTAAGCTCCGCAATCTGCCTATATGGCATATTCAGCAGCGCCTCGTTCAGCAGAAAGTGGAACAGCACTTTGAGGCCCGTTTTGGTAAAAGCCCTGCCGCTGGAGCGCTTGATATTGGATTTTGATTTATTAGTGTCTACCCATATATACAGCTCCTTCTGCGGGATGAACACATTGCCGTTTCCCTCAATATAGGCGATGCCGTTCGCAACAAGTTGTTCTTTGACATCCGGGTATATCTTATCAGCAATGATAATGGAATTTTTTATGTCGGCCTGTTGCAGCAGGCGGGGAAGCTGTTGCAGCCTAAGCTCGCGGCGGGCTTCTACTGTGTATTTCAGGCTGGCATCTCGTATATACAGGTTAATTTCTATGCGTTCCCCGCTATTTACTACGTATTTCCACAATCCCTTGAATAAGGGGTTGTTTTCCAGGCTGTCCAACGCACTGTATATGATTTTCAGTTTCTCTTCGTTCACAAAAAATATGCTGTTTACGTTTCCTATACGTTCACATGACAATAATAGTTAATTTCGGTCTGATTTGCCAGTTTTTACATTAAAATTCTGCAACATAGGTTTTTTCACGACGCTATCAATACCTTAAATGAGTTGAAAATGATATTTGTACGTCTTCTTACCGAAATGATTTTGTATGTTTGAATATTGTATAAGTAGTATAATTAAAGCTTAGTATGAATTCACGTTATATTGTTATAATACTATTTTTAAATTTGTGTGTAACAGGCCTGGTCCAGGCGCAGGGCGAGAAGGAGTTCATCCAACAAAGGATTGAGCGCTTGGCCAGCCCGGGTTTCCATGGCAGGGGCTATGTGATGAACGGTGGCAACATAGCAGCACAGTACATAGCCGACGAATTCAAGAGCTATGGCATACTCCCCTTAGGACAAAATGGCTCATACTTCCAGGAGTACGATTTCTCTATAAATACTTTCCCCGGGAGAGTATTTGTGCAGGTAAACAAGACCGTCCTCAAACCCGGGCCCGACTATATAGTGAACGCCGCTAGCAGCACCTGGCATTCTAAGAAAAGGCAGAAAATGAAGCTGTTAGATTTGAGTGAAGTACGCGATTCCCTGCAATGGGACAATGTCAAAAAATCAATTAAGCCGGGAGGAGTGTATTATTTAACCGGCGCAGACACGCCTACCAATAAATTGGGGTTGGGCATCCGCAAGTTTGCCACCGAGCTGCCCGAAGGGCTGTTCATTGTACCCAAGCACGGCAAACTGACCTGGACGGCCAATACCAATAAAGTCCCCGGTACCATAATATATATAGAAGACACCGTACTGCCGAAGAACCCCAAAAAAGTATTGGTGAACGTGGACACCCGCTATGTAGACATGTTCAAAGCCAAAAATGTAATCGGCTATGTGAGGGGGACTGAGCAACCCGATAGCTTTATCGTCTTCACCGCCCACTTCGACCACCTGGGCCGTATGGGCAAAAACGCCCTCTTTGCCGGTGCCAACGACAATGCCAGCGGTACATCTTTGGTGCTGTACCTCGCCAACTACTTTGCCAAACACCCGCAGCCTTATTCGGTGGCATTCATGCTCTTTAGTGGTGAGGAAGCGGGACTGCTGGGTTCAAAGCACTATGTAGAAAACCCCATCTTCCCCTTGCAGCAAATCCGCTTCCTGGTGAACCTGGACATGACGGGCGATGCCACAAACGGTATCACTGTAGTAAACGGTGTTTCGCACGAACCTGAATTTGCTATGATGGAGGAAATAAATGCGGATAGTGTGTATGCCAGGAAAATCAACATGCGCGAGCGCACCAGCAACAGCGACCATTATCATTTCAGCAAAGAGGGTGTTCCGGCGGTGTTCATCTATGGCAATGGAACCAAGCCGCACTACCACGATGTATTTGACCTGCCCAAAGAAATAACCCTGGAGCGGGTAGATGGTCTTGCACAGTTGCTGATTAAGTTGACCCGAAGGCTGAGCGGAGAGTAACTCCATTGTTGTTCTCATGTTAACGATGCTACTATATTTGGAACAGGGGCATACCATGGGCTTATATTTGTTCCAAACAAAAAATAAAAAACATGAACCTCAGCGCACTGGGATATTTCTCCCTGCCCGAGCAGACTATGCTCCTATCCGGTATTTTCACCCGCAAGGTATTTGGCCCCAACATGGGCACTATCAAACTACTGGATAATAAAAGGTTGATAGAAATAGTGCTGGACAATGGCGGCACTGTTACAAAAGACCCATCAGGTATTATATACACCCATCAGGTAAACGGCCGCGAGTTGAAGATGCTGCTGAGAAAAACCGGCGCTGACGAAATCATCTACCGCGATATTATACTGCGCAACGGCGGCGATTATGGTTTTATCCCGGAGATAGCTGGGCATATAGGGTTGGACATCAACACGATTATTGATGCGGGCGCCAACATCGGTACTGCCACAGGCTACCTGAAAAGCATGTACCCGCAGGCGAAAGTAGTAAGCATAGAACCCGAGCCCGGCAACTATACTGTACTGGAAAAGAACATGGCGCTGAACGGATTTGATGATGTGGTACTCTGTGCCAATGCCTTCTGGATAAACAACGACGAGCTGCATATAGGTGTAGGTGTACGGGGTGAGCTGGCCAAAGAACTCTCATTCGGTATAGTGGACGACGGAGGTATAGCTGTAAAGGGCCTGACATTTAAAGACTGCCTGGCATTGCTGAACACTGAAAAAGTAGACTTGCTGAAGATGGATATAGAAGGTGCAGAAGCTGCTTTCATCAAAGACAGGGAGGGCTTTGATTATATAATCAATCACACACGCCTGCTGGCCATAGAGCTGCACGAAGAAGCGGTGGATATATTCAGCTTTCACGAACTGATAGACAGCATGGGCCTGAAACATATACAGCGCGGCGAAACTACCTTCTGCTGGAGGTAAAGGTTTATAACAAAACTTTCACGCAGGTGCAAAACAGGCAGGAGTATATTTATACTCAAATACCTGCCCGATGAAACATCTGTTGTTTACAATTGTCTGTTGTTTATACTCCTTATATAGCTATGCCCAAAAAGATACTATCAGAACAGTGTCTATGGAAGAAGTGGTGATAAAAGCCGAAGCTGTGCACACAGGGAAGAGGAACAAGAAAGTGCGTACAGGACTGGTATATTACCACATAGACACACCGGTATCAAAAAAATATATGGCGGTTAAAAATTTCCTCAGTACGAAATTTCCGCCGTTAGACACAGTGCCTGTTAAGTTGCAATCGGCAGAACTAAAATTGAAACCCTACGACAGTTCTGCTATGTCGCTTAATTTTATCATCTTCAGCACCTGCGGGGGTGATACCATGTACAGGATAATTAACCTGGATAAATACGAAATACTAAACAGGAAGCTGGTATTAGATCTTTCTGATGAAAACATAATACTGTGCCCGCATGAGTTTTACATGGGGTATTGTTTGAAACCCAAAAATCCCCAAAAGAAAATCAGCTATCGCCTGTTCTCTACCGATAAAGGAGAGGGAGCGTTCATAACTTTTGTGGAAAACAGGATTGTTGTAAAAGAAGGTAAAGGATTCCCGTATATCTTCCCCTTCAAATTGAGTTATAAAGTATATTGACTGTTGCTCATTTCTTTTTTGTCTTTACCAATTCTGTTAGGCCCTGGAGCCCTGCAATAGTCCCTTCATAATATTGGCCCTGCCTGAAATATGGGATAAAGAATTCATCAAGGACTTTTTTCGTTTCTTCATCACTGATTAATTTTTCTATGCCATAACCGTTATGAATACGTATATGCCGATACCCATTGCAAATAGCAATCAATATTCCGTTGTCTTTTCCTTTTTCCCCAACACCCCAGTAATTTGCCAGGTCAAGGGTGTATTGTTCGAAGCTGTCAAGGGATGTATAAAAGCTGTCCAGGGTA
>JACFNS010000091.1 GCA_019454705.1 Taibaiella sp.
AGCAAAATGTATTCAACGATTTTATTTCCGCAGCACAATATCTGATAGATCAAAAGTACACCTCGTCAGACTATCTGGCTATAGCCGGCGGCTCTAACGGCGGTCTGCTGGTAGGTGCTTGTATGACGCAAAGGCCTGAATTATTTAAAGTTTGCTTCCCGGCAGTGGGCGTGCTGGATATGCTGCGTTACCACAAATTCACCGCCGGTGCCGGCTGGGCATACGACTATGGTACTGCTGATGAAAGCGAGGAGATGTTCAAATACCTGTTGAAATATTCGCCTGTTCACAATGTAAAGGAAGGTACATGCTACCCGGCTACAATGGTTACTACAGCCGACCATGACGATAGGGTAGTGCCTGCACATTCGTTCAAGTTTGCAGCTGCATTGCAGGCAGCCCAAGGTTGTGATAAACCAACTTTAATAAGAATCGAAACCAAAGCAGGCCACGGTGCCGGCAAGCCTACATCTATGATAATACAGGAACAGGCTGATAAGTGGGCTTTCATGCTGTACAATATGGGTTTGAGTTATAGCAGATAGCTCGGATAAGGAAGTTAATAGTTAGGGAATAAAATCAGTTTTGGTTTTGTTCCCTTTTCTTTTGTCTTCTCTCTTTTCTTTCTTTTCTGTCTTTGGTAAAGAACTCTCTTATCTGTGTGTTTTTGTCTGCAGCTTCCTGTTCATTGTTGCGTATCCAGTCTATCACTTCCAGGTCCCTGATGGCGGTGGCTTGGACACCCTGTAATATGTTTTTCCATACCAGGTTGAAGAATGATTTCATTTCATCACGCTCCACCTTTGTCTGAACTTTACGCACCTCTTCTCCCGGCATAGGGTTGTTGGAGTACAATACCATGTTATTGGCTATAAACGTTAATAACCCCTTTTTACGTTTGCCGTCTTCTATGTTTTCCGGTTTTTTCAAAATCCTTATACCCAGGTTGTTATACAGCATGGTAAAGTTACCTTGTGCACCGTGTTCATCCCCTTTTAGCTGCAGGTTCATACTTTTCATGTTGAATGACTTCAGCTCAATCATAGAGAAGGCTTTAGCTTGTTCATTTATTTGCCTGTTTTGCAGTGAGCCCATCTCGGCATACATAGTAAAGCTGCCTATAGGGTCGTTAAGTAAAAAACGGAAAGTAGCTTTGATGTCAGTGTACTTATTGAATTTCCCCTCAAGCTTTACAGTGGCGTATGCATCTTTTGCAACATGTCCTGGTATATTGGTGATGTTGTTAACACTGCCTTTGATATCTGTAAAGTTTATAGTGCCTTTTTGCCCTGTTTTTTCTATAATTTCTGCGTAGGTTAGGCTGCCGTTGTTTATTTTAAGTTTTTCAATATAAACAGGTAGCTTTAGTTTATACAGCAACTGGTTAGGGTAGTTGCCCATTTTGCTTTTTGTATTGGGTGGCAGTTTACGGTTCATCAGTATGTCCAGCTTGCAGTGGTTCAGGTATATGGCCGAAGCGTGTAATTCACCTTCGTGCAACAGCTTGCTTCTGTCTATGTTTGTCAGCTCCAGCGTGGGAAAATCCAGCCTGTATATCTCCTTCTGCCTGTCCATTTTTTTGAATAAAGTTTCATCAGACAAACGGGGCTTGAGGTGTATGTCACGGGCGGTCAGGTTGTTGTCACCAGAGTTGAATCTGATGTTATTTGCACTGAAGGTATAGTCAGAGTTTCGCGGGGCATACACAAGGCTTGCAATATCGGATCGGGCATATTCCGCTAACAGAATACGTCCCCTCTCCTTCAGGCTTTCGTCACTTAGTTTCCAGTCATTCAGAACGATATGGCAACCATTAAAACTGAGCGTACTGGTATCATCATTTGTATGAAGTGCATACCTGATTTTACCTTTTACCAGCTTAATGACACCAGCTGAAAATTCTCTTTCAATAGGAGGGCCATTGGCTGTATCATAAATGGTCAGCATGCTGTCTGTCTTATAGATGGTTATCTCCGGCCTTATTATTGAAAATTCGCTGCAGCTGTACCCCTCGCCACCGGTCAGTTTATCCCACATAATACCGCTGACGGTTAGCCTGGGAACGCGCACATCCAGGTATATAGGTTTCGATGTGCTATCGTGTGTGCGGCGGGCTACCTCGGTGCTGTCTGCCCATAGGTGCACCCCTTTTAGTGTTACGCTTCGGTTCAGCATGTTTATGGAAACATTCTTAACAGATATCCGGTAAAGGCTGTCAGTGGCATCAGCCATGGCTACAGGCAGGACCTTGTGTATGATGGCCTTGTATCGGTATGCTAGCACATAGCCTGTTATCACCAGTCCAGCCACTATACATACAGCAATACCTATTATTATTTTATTCTTTTTGTTGAGTCGCGCCACAGAATTGCTGTTGGGTTCACTATACTGACAATCGAAAGTTAACTATTCCCCTATTTATTATAAACAGGATTTATCAACAATCGTTGATTAAGGGTTATCTTGCAGCAGTTTTTTTAAAGTTGTATATTATGTATCGTTCGCATACGTGTGGTGAGTTACGTATCAATAATGTTAATCAGCAGGTAGAGTTATCAGGCTGGGTGCAAACTGTAAGGAAGTTTGGCGCTATCACATTTGTTGACCTGCGAGACCGTTATGGTATTACTCAGTTGTTGTTCAACGAGAAGTTTAACAATACGCTGGATAATGCACCCCTGGGCCGCGAGTTTGTGATACAAGCTACAGGCATTGTATTGGAGCGCAGCAATAAAAATCCGAAAATACCAACCGGCTATTTTGAAATTGAGGAAACTTAATATAAGATATTGAATAAATCAGCAGTACCTCCTTTTACCATTGAAGAAGATACTGACGGTGGAGAAGAACTCCTGATGAAATACCGTTACCTCGATTTACGACGTACACCTCTCCGTCGTAACCTGGAACATCGTTATAAGGTGAACCGTGCTATCAGGAACTACCTGGATACGCTTGGTTTTATGGAGATAGAAACACCGTTCCTGATAAAATCCACACCGGAAGGGGCAAGGGACTTTATAGTGCCGTCGCGCATGAACCCCAACCAGTTTTATGCATTGCCTCAAAGCCCGCAAACTTTCAAGCAACTGCTGATGGTAAGCGGGTATGACAGGTATTTCCAGGTGGTTAAGTGTTTCCGTGATGAAGACCTGCGTGCAGACAGGCAGCCGGAGTTTACACAAGTGGACTGCGAGATGAGCTTTGTAGAGCAGGAAGATGTGCTGCAAACATTCGAGGGGCTGATGAAGTTTGTTTTCAAAGAAGTAAAAGGGCTGGAATTTAACGAGCCATTCCCCCGTATGACCTGGGATGATGCTATGTGGCATTATGGCAACGACAAGCCGGACATCCGCTTTGGCATGACTATCAATAACTGCAAGGCAAAGGGCAAAGTACATTGTACGGTGCTGAGCGGCGTAGATTTTAAGGTGTTTACTGATGCGGAAACGATACTGGCTATTACCGTGCAGGGGGCTGCAGAGTACACCCGTAAACAGCTGGATGAACTGACTGAATGGGTAAAGCGCCCCCAAATAGGCATGACGGGCCTTATTTACATAAAATGCAATACTGATGGTACATACAAAAGCAGTATAGACAAGTTTCTGAATGAAGAACAGCAAAAAGAACTGGCAGGGTTCTGCAAAGCTGCTGCAGGGGATTTGATATTGGTACTAGCGGGTGGGGAAGACCGCACACGCAAGGCTATGAGCGAACTACGCCTGGAGATGGGTAACCAGCTTGGATACCGCGACAATAGCGTGTATAAGCCGCTTTGGGTAACAGATTTTCCGCTTTTGGAGCATGACCCCGAAGAAAATCGTTGGGTGGCACGTCACCATCCGTTTACATCTCCCATACCGGAACATGCTGATTGGTTGGGGATGCCCGAAAAATACGGGGATATTAAGGCCAATGCATACGATATGGTGCTGAACGGCACAGAGATAGGGGGCGGGTCTATTCGTATTTTCCAGAGGGATATGCAGGAGAAGATGTTCAGTACCTTGGGTATGAGCAAAGAGGAGGCCCGGGAGAAGTTCGGCTTCCTGTTGGGCGCTTTCGAGTATGGCGCTCCTCCCCATGGTGGCATAGCCCTGGGCTTCGACAGGCTTTGCGCACTGCTGGGCGGGCAGGAGTCTATACGCGACTTTATAGCCTTCCCTAAGAATAATGCTGGCCGCGACATGATGCTGGACGCCCCCTCGGTGGTAGATAAAAAACAGCTGGACGAATTGAATATCAGCCTGATGGAGGTAAAAAAAACACTTTAGAATAAGCCGGCTATTTTGATTTTATCTACGGATTATTATCTTTATAGCTGTAATAAATTCCTATGAAAAAATTTCTGATTGGAACTGCTTTAATTTTGGGAGCTGCTGTAGCGTTATATTCTTGTAATAACGGGCCATACGATGCGCACCCCGATACAGATTATGGTACTGGCCTTAATCCATTAGATCCGGAAAGCGGGGCTAATGTCTACCTGGGCTCCATTGAGTCAAGGATTAATAATAAAAAAGTGCTCTTCGCGCCCGCCTTTTATTATGTTGATACCAACGCTGTAACACATTTTGTAGCTAGGGTTAAGGACGATAGCATTTTCCACCGTACTATCAGGATAGCATTTGCAGAGGGCACTTTCAACGCTGTGGATACGTATGAAGTAAATGCCGATGATGTTTCCCCGATAATAAATTTTATTATGCTGGATACAAGCCGTGTTGACCTTGCAGGAAGGAAGATATACAAAACTTATACAGCCAATACCAATGATGGAGTAGGTTACGGTATGTTCAATGTTTTAGGAAGCGAAGGAGGTAATATGCGCGGGTATATGTTTGGGAAATTTTATCGCACATTGCCTGAAAAGAATTTTAACGATACTATTTCTATGGAATTCAGTAATTTCTATTTTGAGAAAATCAATTTCCCTGTTCCTGCAGAATATATCCAGTACTTGTACAATTAATAAACAAGTTAATCATAACATATTAAAAGGGCCTCCGCTAAGGAGGCCCTTTTAATATCTTTTCTGCTCGTTTTTAAGCTTTAGCACCAGCCCTGCGTAGGCGTCTATGTATTTTATTTTCGTGCTCATAATAGTGGTGAGTGCCGATGATGAACCGATATAAAATGGCCCCACGCGTAGCGTTGCTCCTACAGCAATTGTTTGGTAACCTATGACCGTAAAAGGCATGCCTACCTGGAATTTTTTCCCTCCGTAGCTGGGCGTAATGTTGATATAGCTTACATAAGCAGGCCGATACCTGTCACCACCATTACCTCTTAGGTTCAGCAGCACATTCACCGCAAAATTCATCTTGTTACCGGCATTGAAGTCAGCATTCAGCCTAAATGCTGTAGGCAACCCCATCCGGAATTTTTCAGCTTTTTCGCCACGTCCCAATAAGGTATCCCGTTCCAGTTTCATCATGTATTCATTGATGCCCTCATATGGATATTTTACCAATTTCGAGGTATCGGTATGAATGTCCAGTTCATAGCTGCCGCTGCCTGTATCTGCTATATAGCTGATACCTCCAATATCGGTTAAGGATGCCGCAATGCTGAATAAATAGGGTGTTGCTATGTTCGGGTTGCCATCAGGATGGTATTCATATTGTACACCTAAGTCCAACCCTAAGCCTCCCCGTCCTGCCCTTTGAAACCATGACGTAAGGTCGTTTTGTGCATTATTGTCTATGAACGGGCCTATATTATGCGTGTACAGCACATTCATGTCACCTTGTATTGCAATACTGTCCCCGCGATTAGTATAGGTCAGCTCATTTGTATATACGCTGCCGGCTACAAATCCCATCAGATATTTTACTGATATGCCACCTTTTAGCCTGTGGTAATAATTATTGTAAAGTATTCTTCCGTAGGTAAACCCCACTTCGGCAAACGTGTGTGTTGAATATCCGGCCTTGCTAAATCGTACCGGGTTGTTTAGATATGTTTCTGGTAAGCTCTGCCCCAATAGTGCAAACTCACTGCTTGTTATATTACCGGCCCTGTGCAGTTGCCTGGCCCGTGTAAATACTCCCAGGTTATGCTCATCTTTATAAGTGAATGACACAGCAGGGCCGTTTATCTCCAGATTGGCCCATAAATGTTTCTGGTATGTTTGCGGGTCGCGTAGGTAGTCCTTTCCCTCTATGGCTTGTCCGTTAAACCCTTCCAGGATGAATTTTTTATAGAAGTAATAGGCGTTAGTGCCCGCAAGCATGTTTACCGAAAAGGGCATGATTTCCATACCATCGGCTGCATTGTTTACCCAGGCCGGATTGGTTGGCATATGGTGTATGGCACTATATGCCGTTGTGTTCAGGCCAATGAATTGCTGTGCTAAACTGTTATAAGCTGTTAGTAGTAGGGAGGTAATAAATATGCCTGTAAGTCCTTTTTTCATTATAGTCAATCCGGCTTATGCTGCGATAATGTGCCGACAATTTACTGATATAATCTGAAGTGCGTGCGATAATAACTTCTGCGGGTATTATTATCGTATGAACAAACGTAGTTTTTACATAGATATGGCAAAAGAAAAGCCCCGTTATTCACGGGGCCTTACTTATTTTTCTTTGCTAAGAATTAAGCGATCTCAACTTCAGCGCCTGCTTCTTTCAGTTTAGCAGCCAGGTCGTCAGCTTCTGCTTTGCTTACGCCTTCTTTCACGTTCTTAGGAGCGCCATCTACCATTTCCTTGGCTTCTTTCAGGCCCAGGCCGGTCAGGTCTTTCACTATTTTTACAACGTTCAGTTTGTTAGCGCCTGCAGATTTCAGAACTACGTTGAATGAAGTTTTCTCTTCAGCAGCGGCTGCGCCACCACCGTCGCCACCTGCAGCTACTACTACTGCTGCTGCTGCTGGTTCAATACCGTAATCTGCTTTCAATACGTCAGCCAGTTCCTGTACGTCTTTTACAGTCAGGCTTACTAATTGTTCGGCTAATGCTTTAATATCTGCCATTTTATTATCTTTTTAATGTTTTAAAAATTGTTATTTATATGTCTGACTTGGAAGCCTTAATTAATAGTGCCGTTTTATACCCGGCAGGTAGTTTTACTCAGCTGCAGGTGCGTCTGTTGCAGGTGCCTCATCAGCCGGAGCTTCGGGAGCAGATGCTTCAGGTGCAGAAGATTCAGGTGTAGCTGTTGCTTCAGCCGCAACTTGTCCGCCATTTTCGTGGTGGTGCAATAATGCAGCGATAACACGCTTAGCAGGAGATTGCAGCAAGCCGATAACCTCGCCGATAAGCTCGTTTTTGCTCTTGATTTGTGTAAGTGCAGCCAGTTGGTTATCACCTACAAACATATCACCGTTGATGAACGCCGCTTTCAGTACAGGTTTTTCGCTTTTCGCATCCTTGCGGAACGAGCTGATAATCAGGGCAGGCTCTTTAGCGCTGTCTGAAAACATCAGTGCCGTAACACCGTGCAGTGAATCGAAAGAACCATTGAAACGCTCAGCGTCCAGTTGTTCCATTGCTTTGCGGATGAGTGTGTTTTTAGCCACAGTCATTTCCACGTTTTTTTCAAAGCACAGGCGGCGCAGCTTGTTTACCTGCTCTACCGTCAGCGACTCTGTATTTGTTATATAGAAGTTGTTGTACTGGGAAAACTTTCCCTTCAGTACCTCAATTACTTCTCCTTTTTGTTCAGTTGTCATTGCCATTGCTTAATTTTTTAAAGGATGAATTAAACCTTTCGTTTTCACTTTTTACGATGCTACACTTTTAGTATCAATAGTCAAGCCCGGGCTCATAGTACTGGCCATGCTGATACTCCTCAGGTAAATACCTTTTGCAGTTGCAGGTTTCATACGTACCAGTGTGTTTATCAGTTCCTGTGTGTTCTCTGCCAGTTTGTTAGGCTCAAAAGATACACGGCCTACAGATGCATGGATGATACCTGCCTTGTCGATTTTGAAGGCGATTTTACCACCTTTTACATCATTTACAGCAGCAGCTACATCATTGGTAACTGTACCTGTTTTAGGGTTCGGCATCAGGTTGCGCGGTCCCAGCACTTTACCCAGCTTACCTATTTTAGGCATTACAGATGGAGTGGCAATCACTACATCTACGTCAGTCCAGCCGCCTTCTATTTTCTGTATAAATTCATCCAGTCCTACGTGGTCAGCACCGGCAGCTTTTGCCTCAGCTTCTTTATCAGGAGTACAAAGT
>JACFNS010000092.1 GCA_019454705.1 Taibaiella sp.
ATGTCATCAATACCGGTTTCCGCAAGCATAAGAAGTTTGGTAATGCCAGTTCTTCTTCAGCGGCAAAATGGCTCAACATTCATCGTTTTGAAGACAGGGATGAATGCATTAAAGTCTTGCGCGGCAGGTACGAAAAGTTATATGCCAGTTACCTGGGGGAGGGCTCCCGCTCGTTTTATGATGTTGATTTTACAGAATCGATGGCATTGGTATTTGGCAATGAAAGGGATGGCATCGGTGCGGAAATGCTGGCCGAGTGCGATGGCAGTTTTGTAATACCCCAGATGGGTATGATACGCTCGCTGAATATATCTGTGGCATGTGCCATTACCCTGTACGAGGCTATGCGCCAGCGCAAGGATAAAGGGTACTATGACGGTAAGCCACGTTTAAGCCCATCTGAATTGGAGATACTAGGTGCGAAGTGGCGAGCGAAAGTCAAAAAGCGGTAAAGCCCCTTTATGGATTGGGGGTCCTACACCATATTCCTCTTTACCTCGTCCAGGATTTTCCCCCGACCCCCTAAAGGGGAGCACCCACCGCACTGGATCAAATTAAATAATGTCGGTTGACAAACGACGTGATAATCAGAAGGGTAATTGTATATCTTTCTCTCTTGTGCAATAAATGGTGACATTCTTGGATGTCAATATCAAATGCTGGTCATTTAACTCAAAATCATACCAGCCTTCATACAGGTCTTGGAAGGTATCTATACCGCTTACAAATATACTGTCCTTTTCTATATCCAGATGCCACCTTCCGTTAACGGCGAACGTGTTAAATCCCGGAAATTCTGCATAGCCCTCTATCCCTAAGCGGATTTTCTCAATGCAATTTTGACCGTTATTCAGAATCAATTTTACACCGGTAGAATAGGGGTGCAATTCTTTCCCCTGATGTGTAAATGAATTGATACACCAGTCCCTTTCGGTCAACATGTCTTTCGTAGCTGGTTGGTTTACATAGACCAAAGTGGATATTGCGGATAGTGCAAATGTTATCAACAGTATTAGGAAACGTAGGAATATGCTTTTTTTACCGAGAACGGGTAGGGTCCTCGTTAGATTGTCAAAATGTTTCCAAAATACGGGCAACTCGTACTCGTCATCGAAGGTGTAACCTATATCCTGAAGAATTTTTCTTGCTTTGGTAAAGTCGTTTTTTGAAACTTGCAATTTAATTCCGCCTATAGCTGCTTCCATGTGGGGAGCTATAGTAGAGGTATGTTCGTCCATCAAAAAGCAAGCAACACCCTCGTTTTCAAGTTTGCTTTTGAAAGGACCCGCCTGTAGATAATTGGAAAACGTTGCAATAGTTACTAAGTCCATATGTATATGCAATGATAAATCTACACCATATTCCTTTTCACTTCATCCAGGAAATCCCTGTGGTCGGCTGTAAAGGGCTTTTTGGTAACGATAATGCGGGTACCCCTGTAGCCGGCCGTAGCCTCTACATATTCGCCCTTATGGGTTTCAAATTTGATGCCTGAGGCCCTTAATACAGGCTCCGCCCAGTTGTGCAGGTTGGTTATCAGCACCACATTTTTGGGTTGCAGTATACTCAGCTCCTCTTTGAACAGGTGTGCAGAATTGAACAGTTGCGCCTGGAATACCTCGTGGGGCAGGGTATCATCGTTTACAGGGGCTATTTTCAACAGGTTGCTATAACAGATAATGTGGTTCCAGTCATCCTCGGTACGCCCGTATCGCTCCATTACCAGTTTATAAGTGATGTTCCAGAAGAAACTGCGGTACAGGTTCTGCTTTATCCAGTACTTATTTACCCAATCAAGCGCGCAGCCGCGGGACACTATGGAGTATTCGTAGGCTTTTTTTACCAGGCTCTCGATAATCTTCTTGTCCTTAGTTAGTTTAAAAGGTGGTGTCCAGTCGTTAACATACTGGCCATAGACTATCAGTTCTCTCTTTTCCTGGTAATCTTTGCCCAGCATAGGGTAGAAGAGGCAGTACTTCTCTTTCGCAAGTGATTTATTTTCAGCTATTTCTATCGATTTTGCAAAATCGAGCAGGGTTTTTTCAAGCCCCAGGTTGTACAACGAAATATGTCCTGTCTTTGCCATAATCCAAGCTGAAAAACCGGTTTTAATAATATTGCTAAGTTCCGTATTAGCAGCAGTTTTCGTGCCACAGGCACAAGAGTAATGAAAATTTAATTTTTCTGCTAAATTATTTTGCTGAATTAAAAACTTCCCATTACCTTTGCAGTCCCAATTTTTTACGGGTTAGAAGTTATTTATAAGTATGTCACAGCGTATCAGAATAAAACTTAAGTCTTACGACCACAACCTGGTTGATAAGTCTGCTGAAAAAATAGTGAAAACTGTGCGCAACACAGGAGCAGTGGTTACAGGCCCTATTCCGTTGCCGACGCAGAAGAAGATCTTTACAGTATTGCGCTCGCCCCACGTGAACAAAAAAGCACGCGAGCAGTTCCAATTGTGCACGCACAAGCGCCTGTTGGACATCTATACTTCTTCTTCCCGTACAGTAGACGCTCTTTCGAAGCTTGACCTGCCCAGCGGTGTAGAAGTAGAGATAAAAGCATAAAAGAAACAGTTCTTTAATAAAATTGAAAAAACGCCAATCCCGGTCCACACAAAAGGCAAACCGGGCTCTTGGTAAAATATATATCGACAATGAAAGGTATAATTGGTAAAAAAATAGGCATGACCAGTGTGTTCGATGCTAATGGCAAGCAAGTAGCTTGTACCATCATCGAGGCCGGCCCTTGTGTGGTTACGCAGAAGAAGACTGTCGAATCAGACGGATATGATGCGTTACAAATAGCCTACGGCGAGGCTAAAGAAAAAAATACGTCAAAAGCTCTCCTCAATCATTTTGCAAAAGCAAACACTGCCCCCAAAGCAGTAGTTAAAGAAATACGCAACTGTTCAATAGACAAACAAGTTGGTGAAGAAATTACCTGCGAGGTTTTCGCTGAAGGTGAGAAAGTAAGTGTTATCGGCACGTCAAAAGGTAAAGGTTTCCAGGGTGTTGTAAAACGCCACGGCTTTGCCGGTGTGGGTGAGGCTTCTCACGGTCAGCACGACCGTCAGCGTGCGCCGGGTTCTATCGGTGGTTCATCTTACCCCAGCCGCGTATTTAAAGGCATGCGCATGGCAGGCCGTATGGGTGGCGACCGTGTTAAGGTAAAAGCGCTGAAAGTAATGAAAGTGTTCCCTGAGCAGAACTATATATTAGTTACAGGTTCAGTTCCGGGCCACAATGGTTCAATTGTTTTAATTCAGAATTAATATTGTCATGCAAGTTGACGTTTTAAATACTAAAGGTGAGAAAACAGGCCGTACGGTAGAACTGCCTGATGAGATATTCGGTCTGGAGCAACCCAACGACCATGTAATATACCT
The DNA here is from genome assembly GCA_019454705.1 of Taibaiella sp. Lineage (GTDB taxonomy): Bacteria > Bacteroidota > Bacteroidia > Chitinophagales > Chitinophagaceae > UBA5543. The sequence continues at coordinate 3,395 of JACFNS010000092.1, forward strand.
GGCGGTAAAGCAATACCTGGCAGCACAGCGCCAGGGTACGCACAAGACCAAGACCCGTGCTGAAGTGCATGGTTCTTCTAAGAAGCTGCACCGTCAAAAAGGTACAGGTGGTTCGCGTAAGGGTAACATCCGCAACCCATTGTATAAAGGTGGTGGTACGGTGTTTGGCCCTCAGCCTCACGGCTACGATATCAAGCTGAACCGTAAGGTGAAAGACCTGGCTAAAATGTCTGCACTGACATACAAAGCTAAGGATGGCAAGATAGTAGTGGTTGAAGACCTGAAAATGGACGCTCCTAAAACAAAAGATTTCTCAGTAATACTGAGCAAGCTGAAAGGAGAAAACAGGAAGTCTCTGCTGGTGCTGCCCGAGGTGAACGAAACAGTGTACCTGAGCAGCCGCAACATACCTGCCAACAAAACAGCGGTATTGAGCGACATCAACACTTACGACCTGGTTAACGCCAACGTTTTGATATTCACTGAGTCGGCTGCAAAGCTGTTCGGCGAACTGGAAGAGGAAACAGCGGAAGCATAAATTAATAATTTAAGAAACTGAAATCTATATAAAATGAAACTTGCTGAAGTATTGGTAAGGCCGGTAATTACCGAAAAGGTAAACAACCAGATAGAGCGCTCTGGCCGCTACACTTTTGAAGTGGACAAAAGGGCTAACAAGCTGGAAGTAAAGCAAGCGGTAGAAGAGTTTTACGGTGTGAAAGTGAATGAAGTGAACACTATCGTGGTGCCCGGTAAAAACAAAAGCCGTTTTACCAAAGCGGGATTATTAAAGGGTGTGAAACCATCGTATAAAAAAGCAGTAGTAACGCTTGCTGAAGGTGATACTATAGATTTATTTTCAATCTAAGCAGTTAAAGAACAAGAGAAATGGCATTACGTAAATATAAACCGATAACAGCCGGCACACGCTGGAGAATAGGTAACGCTTACGCCGAGGTGACAACCAATGAACCTGAAAAGAGCCTGTTGGACGTAGCTAAGAAAACAGGTGGCCGTAACTCGCAGGGCCGTCGTGCAATGCGCTATATCGGTGGTGGTAACAAGACTAAGTACCGTATCATAGACTTCAAGCGCAACAAGGCTAACATACCTGCTACGGTTAAAACAATTGAGTACGATCCTAACCGTACGGCATTTATAGCCCTGCTGTCTTATGCTGATGGTGAGAAACGTTACATCATCGCTCCACAGGGCCTGGAAGTAGGCGCAACTGTAATAAGCGGCGAAAGCGTTGCTCCTGAAGTAGGTAACTCTCTGCTGCTGAAGAACATGCCACTGGGTACCGTGGTACACAATATAGAATTGCAACCCGGCAAGGGTGCTGCAATAGCCCGCTCAGCAGGTACGTACGCCCAGCTGAACGCTAAAGAAGAAAAATACTGCGTGCTGAAAATGCCAAGTGGCGAGCTGCGCAAAGTATTGGCTACATGTATGGCTACAGTAGGTACAGTATCCAACAGCGACCACGCCCTGCAGAGCATGGGTAAAGCAGGCCGCAACCGTTGGAAAGGTATCCGCCCCCGTACACGTGGTGTTGCGATGAACCCCGTTGATCACCCTATGGGTGGTGGTGAAGGCCGTTCTTCAGGTGGACACCCACGCAGCCGCAATGGTAAATACGCTAAAGGCGAGAAGACACGTAAACAAAAAGCGTCAGATAAACTGATTATCCAGCGCAAAAACGGTAAAAAATTATAATACTTAAAGTAATAGCATAATATGGCTCGTTCGATAAAAAAGGGACCTTATGTAGAAGCTAAGCTGGAGCGCAAAGTTCTTGCTGTAAATGAAGGTAGCACCAAGAAAGGCGTAATCAAAACATGGAGCCGCCGTTCTACCATCACGCCCGACTTTGTAGGCCACACATTTGCAGTGCATAACGGTAACAAATTTATACCTGTATACGTAACAGAATACATGGTAGGCCATAAACTGGGTGAGTTTGCGCCGACGCGTAACTTCAAAGGCCATAGTGGTAGTAAATAATTAACATAATAAACATTTGGTACCGTCTTCTGGCGGGCCGCTTAAATAGAAAAGAAACAATGGAAGCTGTAGCTCGTTTACGGAACTATCCTACATCGCCCCGCAAAATGCGTTTGCTGGCAGACCTGGTGCGCGGCATGGATGTAGAAAAAGCTATCAATACTTTAAAGTTCAGCCCTAAGCACAACTCTGTGGCGCTGGAAAAGCTGTTGCTGAGTGCAGTGGCCAACTGGGGCAACAAGAACGAAGGTGTGGATGTAGCTGACGCAAACTTGTATGTAAAAACTATTATGGTTGATGGCGCCCGCGTTATCAAGCGTATGCAACCCGCCCCACAGGGCCGTGCATACCGTTTGCGCAAGCGTAGCAACCACGTAACTATTGTAGTAGACAGCCGCAATGCAGTAACAGCTACTGTAGCCGGTAATAAAGAAAACGAATAATTCAACTTAATAATAACTAAGGAATGGGTCAAAAAGCGAATCCTATAGGTAACAGGTTGGGTATCATCCGCGGATGGGACTCTATGTGGTATGGCGCTAAAAAAGATTTCGCCGACAGGCTGGTAGAGGATCATAAAATCCGTACTTACCTGAACGCGCGTATCAACAAAGGCGGTATCTCTCGTATTGTCATAGAGCGTACCCTGGGTAAACTCATTGTTACCATACACACTTCAAAACCCGGTATCATCATCGGTAAAGGTGGTTCTGAAGTTGACCGCATAAAAGAAGAGCTGAAGAAGCTGACCGGTAAAGACGATGTGCAGATCAACATTATGGAGATCCGCCGTCCTGAACTAGATGCACAGATAGTAGCCGAAACAATAGCACGCCAGCTGGAAAGCCGTGTGAGCTACAAAAGGGCTATCAAAATGGCAATATCTACCGCTATGCGCATGGGTGCAGAGGGTATAAAAATAAAGGTAGGCGGACGTCTGAATGGTGCTGAAATCGCACGTTCAGAAGAGTTCAAGCAGGGCCGTACGCCATTGCACACTTACCGTATGGATATCGATTACTCATCTTACTTTGCCCAGACCGTTTACGGTAAAATAGGTATCAAAGTATGGATATGTAAAGGTGAAGTACTGGGTAAGCGTGACCTGAACCCGAACTTCTCAGCAGGTTCTGACCGTCGTGGCGGCCCTGCAGGCGAAGCGCCTCAACGTGGTGGCGACCATCGCGGTGGTGGTGAGCGTGGCGGAGAACGCCGTGGTGGTGGCGGCGCAGGCCGTGGTGGCCGTGGTGGCGGACGCCGTTAATATTTATTTGTAGAGTATTTTATAAAAATATATTGTAACAATGTTACAGCCTAAGAAAGTAAAACACAGGAAAGCCCATAAAGGGAGAATCAAAGGAAACGCACAGCGTGGCGCTACCATAGCGTTCGGTTCTTTCGGGTTGAAGGCACTGGAGCCAAAATGGATAACTAACCGCCAGATAGAAGCTGCGCGCCAGGCGATGACCCGCCACATGAAACGTGAGGGTAACGTATGGATCCGCATATTCCCTGACAAACCAATCACTCGTAAGCCTGCAGAGGTGAGGATGGGTAAAGGTAAAGGTAGTCTGGAATTTTGGGCTGCTGTGGTGAAGCCGGGACTGATTATGTTTGAACTGGATGGTGTGCCTAAGCAAGTAGCACAGGAAGCACTGGAGCTGGCTGCACAGAAACTGCCGATTAAAACAAAATTTGTTGTACGCCGCGATTACGTAGGTGCATAATAACTAACAGGATTAAAAGATAATTTTTTAAATAAATAAAAATGGCTAAGGCAAAAAAATCGAAGGTTGAAGACCTGCGTTCGCTGGACGACCAGACGCTTACCGACAGGATCGGTGAAGAAGAAGTGCGTCTGAAAAAAACGACGTTCAGCCATGCTGTTAACCCGATTGAAAATCCGTTATCTATCCGCCAGATGCGTCGTACAATAGCCCGTTTGAAGACGGAGCAGCGCAGGAGGGCATTAGGTTTTTAATAAAATTTTGATATGTCAACAACGACTGAAAGAAAAAGCAGGAAAAGCCGTATAGGTATCGTTAGCAGCGACAAGATGACTAAAACCATCACTGTTACTGTAGAGCGTAAGGTGAAACACCCTATATATGGTAAGTTCGTTAAGAAAACGAAAAAATTCCATGCGCACGACGAAGAAGGTAAAGCCGGTATAGGCGATACAGTGCGCATTATGGAAACGCGCCCGCTGAGCAAAACAAAACGCTGGCGCCTGGTAGAAATTATTGAAAAAGCTAAGTAATCTTTTTATAGATGATACAACAAGAGTCCAGGCTAAATGTAGCCGATAACAGTGGTGCGAAAGAGGTACTTTGTATCCGTGTACTGGGCAACTCCGGCCAGGATTATGCCGGTGTGGGTGATAAAATAGTGGTAACCGTAAAAGACGCTTTACCCGGGGGCGGTATGAAGAAAGGTACCGTATCCAAAGCGGTTATCGTACGCACCAAAAACAAGCTGCGCCGCAAAGATGGTTCTTACATCAACTTTGACGACAACGCTGTAGTGTTGCTGAACAATGCCGATGAGCCACGCGGCACCCGTATTTTCGGACCCGTAGCACGCGAGCTGCGTGATAAGGGGTATATGAAAATTGTTTCGCTGGCACCGGAAGTATTATAAAATAAAGTTGTACCTTTGCAGCCCGTTTTTCGGGTGTATGAGAACAACAGTTAATTCATAAGTATTGTGAAAAACAGATTTAAACCGAAGTTTAACATCAGAAAAGGCGATAGCGTAGTAGTTATAGCCGGTAATGATAAGGATCGTAGCAAG
>JACFNS010000093.1 GCA_019454705.1 Taibaiella sp.
TGATGATAAAATAAAAGGCCTGGTGCTGAAGTTGAACCCTACGCCCAATGGCTGGGCTACCTTGCAGCAACTGCGTGAGGCTATTATCGATTTCAAGACCAGCGGCAAGTTTGTATATGCTTATGGTGAGGTGATACCACAAAGCACCTACTATGTGGCTACTGCTGCAGATAGTATCTTCCTGAACCCGGTAGGTGATATAGAGCTGAAAGGTTTCGCAACGGTGCTGGCATTCTTCAAGGGTACACTGGACAAACTGGAACTGGAGCCGGAGATATTTTACGCAGGTAAGTTCAAAAGTGCAACCGAACCTTTCCGCGCAACGCAGATGAGCGAGGAAAACAGGGAGCAGATACGCGAGTTCCAGCAGGATTTCTGGGCTGAGTTCAGCAAAGCGGTGGCGGAGCGGATTAAAGCTGACACATCGGCTGTTAACCAACTGGCCACAGCAGGAACAATTGAATTTCCTAAAGATGCCTTGGAGCATAAACTGGTAGATGGGCTTTGGTATTCCGACCAGGTGAATGACCTGTTGAAAAAGAAGACAGGCACTGATGAAGATAAAGACGTGAAACTGTTGGCAATAAATAAATATGCCGAGAATCTGAAAAAAGCACATGGCAAGGGCGACCGTATAGCAGTATTGTATGCCGAGGGTTCAATTGTGGATGGTGAATCTGACAATAACCAGCAGATAGCCAGCGCCAACATGGTGCAGGAGATAAGGGCCATACGCAAGGATGACAAGATAAAAGCGGTGGTGTTGCGGGTAAATTCGCCCGGCGGCAGTGCGCTGGCAAGCGAGGTGATACTACGTGAACTGCAACTGTTGAAAAAAGAGAAGAACCTGGTTGTATCTATGGGTGATGTGGCGGCATCGGGTGGGTATTACATCTCCTGCTATGCTGATAGCATATTTGTAATGCCAAATACGGTAACTGGCAGCATAGGTGTATTTGCCATGTTGTTCAATACAGAGAAGCTGATGAAGAATAAACTTGGTGTCACTTTTGACAAGGTGAAAAACGCCCCTTTGGCTGATTTCCCCAATGGCTACCGCCCACTGACAGCAGAAGAGGCGCAACGCATGCAAAGGGCCGTGGACCATATATACACTACATTCAAAGAGCATGTAGCCAAAGGCCGTAAGATGAAGGTAGAAGATGTAGACGCCATAGCACAGGGTAGGGTATGGAGCGGTACCGATGCGGTACAGAATGGACTGGCCGATGCATATGGCGATATCAACCGTGCAGTAGAAAGCGCTGCATCGCTGGCAGGCGTGTCCGACTATTCAGTAGTTACCTACCCTAAAGTGGTAGACGAGTTTGAAGTGCTGCTGAAACGTATGGGGGGTAATGAAGATGTGGCAGCTGCAGTAAAGCAAAGCATAGAAAAAGAAATGAGCGAGGAATATCCGTTTATTCAACAACTGAAAATGCTGAAGAACATGAATGGCACCCGCATGATGCTGATGCCATTCAGCCTCAATATTCAATAGCAGAGTATTCCCATACTACATAGTGAAGTCCCGCTGCTGAAAAGTATGCGGGATTTTTTTTGTGCGGATAAATCCAACATAGTCGATGCATCGTATATGCTCCTGTAAACTGATTATTTAACCAATTCAATCAATTAATTTATGAAACGTATCATGATGCTGCCCATAGTGGCAATGGCTTTAGTATTTGCGCAACAAGCTGAATGTCTTGCCAAAGATGGCGGAAAAGAAAAAACAGTAATGGTAGGCGGTGCACCTATGTACCCGTCTAAGAACATTGTAGAAAATGCAGTTAACTCAAAAGACCATACTACCCTGGTAGCGGCGGTAAAAGCTGCGGGGTTGGTAGAAACCTTGCAGGGCGACGGGCCTTTCACAGTATTTGCACCAGTCAACAGCGCATTTGATATGCTGCCCAAGGGCGCAGTGGACAATCTGCTGAAACCCGAAAATAAAGCGCAACTAACAGGCGTCCTCACTTACCACGTAGTACCCGGCAACCTGGATGCTGCCGAACTGATGAAATGGACTAAGAAAGGCGGTGGTAAAACCAAACTGACTACCGTGCAGGGCGGCGAACTGTGGGTAATGTACGATGGTAAATACCTCTGGCTGCAGGATGCGCAGGGCGGCAAAGCCAAAGTGACTATCAAAGATGTACACCAGAAAAACGGGGTAATACATGTGATAGACCATGTACTGATGCCATAATATATTTTGCGGATATGGGCGGGCTGCATAGCTTTGCATAGAAATTGATTAGGGGGACACGCTTCCCCTAATTTTGCATAGGTAAAAAGCACCGGAAGTGATCAGGGAAAGTATATCGGTATTCGACATTTTTAAGATAGGAATAGGGCCCAGCAGTTCGCACACCTTAGGGCCGTGGAAGGCTGCGCTCAGGTTTATTGACACCCTGAAAAAAGAAGGGCTGGATAAGGTGGGTAAGGTCAGCGTGTTGCTCTATGGCTCACTGGCTAAGACGGGTAAGGGGCACGGTACGGACGTGGCGGTGTTGTTAGGCTTGTGTGGCGAAGACCCTGTAACATTTGACGTAAATGAAGTAATACCCCGTGTAGAGCAGATACGCAACACACAAGAGCTGAACCTGAACGGTGAAGTGGTCATTCCATTTGCTTACGACACCGACCTGGTGTTTCTTTACACAGAAAGCCTGCCATTTCATCCCAATGCGGTTACTTTCCTTTGCACATTTAAAGACGGAAAAGAAATAGCCGAAACATTTTATTCAATTGGCGGTGGTTTTGTAGTGAAAGAGGCAGACGATAATATCGCCCGCGGCGATGTACATCTTTCCTTCCCGATAGACAAAGCCAACGACCTGCTGCACTGGGGCCGCAAAACGGGTTTGAGTATCGCGGACATAGTGCTGGAAAATGAGAACGAATGGCGCAGTGAGCAGAAGACGAAAGAAGGTGTTCTGAAGATATGGCATGTGATGCGCGATTGTATTTATCGTGGTGCACATGTGGGTGGCGAACTGCCGGGTGGACTGAAAGTAAAACGTCGCGCCGCCGGCCTCAATAAACGATTACTGAACGGCAGGACATATAACAATTACGAAGAGTGGATACAAGCCATAAGAGCAGGAGGAGAAAACTTTAAATACATTCTCGACTGGGTAAGCTGTTTCGCCCTGGCGGTCAATGAGGAGAACGCATCCTTCGGCAGGGTAGTGACAGCGCCTACCAATGGTGCTGCGGGTGTGGTGCCGGCGGTGCTCATGTACTTTATCGTCTTCTGCGATGGCAATGATGAAGAAAAAATTATCAACTATCTGCTTACCGCATCAGAGATAGGCAGCATATTTAAAAAAGGGGCAACCCTCTCTGCTGCAATGGGTGGCTGCCAGGCCGAAATTGGTGTTTCTTCCTCCATGGCTGCGGCTGCATTGACTGAATCGCTGGGAGGCAGCGTACGCCAGGCACTGATGGCTGCCGAGATAGCTATGGAGCACCACCTGGGCCTTACCTGCGACCCCGTGGGCGGACTGGTACAGGTGCCATGTATAGAGCGTAATACTATGGGCGCTATCAAAGCGATAACCGCATCGCAGCTGGCGCTGGGCAGCAATCCTGATAATGCGAAAGTATCGCTGGACCATGTGGTACAAAGCATGTGGGAAACAGCCCTGGATATGAACCATAAATACAAAGAAACATCTGAAGGCGGGTTGGCTACCAAAATAAAAGGCGAGGATGATAACCCCATGCCGCTGAGCCTGCCTGAGTGCTGATGATAATAAATGCTATTTTTGCCGCATGAACTTTTCATTTTTAGAGCAGCTTTTCGGGGCGCAGTATAATAAGGACAATTTTTTCCTGCTGGCAGGGCCATGTGTTATTGAGGGCGAAGAGGTCATTATGCAGACTGCCGAAAAGGTAGTGGCCATTTGCGAACAGCATAAAATACCGCTTGTATTCAAATCCTCTTACCGCAAGGCCAACCGTACCCGCTTAGATAGCTTCACCGGTATTGGTGACGAGGCTGCATTGAAAATACTGGCAAAAGTTCGTGAACGTTTTGGCGTACCCGTAGTGACGGATATACATGCTGCTGACGAAGCAGGCATGGCTGCTCAATATGTAGATGTTTTACAGATACCGGCCTTCCTGTGCAGGCAGACGGATATACTGGTAGCTGCCGCCAATACAGGCAAAGTGGTGAACGTGAAGAAAGGACAATTCCTGAGCCCGGAGGCGATGCAGTTTGCCGTAACCAAATTGCAGGAGAGTGGAAATAATAGAGTAATGCTGACCGACCGCGGCACTACCTTCGGTTACCACGATTTGATTGTTGATTACCGCGGCATACCCACTATGCAAAAGATGAATGTACCCGTGATACTCGACTGTACACACTCGCTGCAACAACCCAACCAAAGCAGTGGTGTAACAGGTGGTAATCCTGAAATGATAGAAACCATAGCCCGTGCGGGTATAGCAGTAGGTGTTGACGGTTTGTTCATTGAAACACATCCTAACCCTGCGGTTGCAAAATCGGACGGGGCTAATATGCTGCACCTCGATTTGCTGGATGGCCTGATGCACAAGCTGACTAAACTAAGGGCTGCAGTTAACACACTTTAAAGGGGCAATATATCCACTCCTATTTTTTCATGTGATGATAGCGTGTAATAACGGCTGTTGAGAACGGCGGCATCCCCGTGCAAAATGATACGGTAGTGCCTCAGGATTTCAGCCTGGGCCGGTTCTCTGCCTTGAAGTGTCAGGAAGTAACTGTGGCCGTCATCCACTACTTTGTTGAAGTTGATATACTGGGCTTTTGTAACAATGGGATAGCCTGGGTCATTGCCCAGTTGTGTGGCGAAGGCTGCTAATGAAGCCCCTCTCAGCACCCTGTCCTCAGGATTGTAATGTACATAAATGCGTTTTGCAAACCGTACTTTCGACAGCCAGTCCGCATGTCCTTTGGCAGGTACGCAGGGGGCGTTCAGCACCAGGTTGTCTACCCATTGTATATCGTTCAGGCGTTCATACTTCTTATGTACAAAGGTTTCACGCAACAGGTAGTTGCCCATACTGTGGAAGAACAGGCTGAGTTTACCCGGCCCCAGCTTACCGGAAAGCCTTAAGTCTTTAATATTTTCCAGCACGGGCCTATGGTATTTGTATGCTACTTTGGCGTTGTGTATGCTGAACTTATAGTTGCCGTACATTCTTTTGGTTGTAGTGATGCTCGGGTAGTCCAGCATAATAACATTGACACGGTATTGAGAAGACATCATCATACCCCTGTACAATTCCGACGTGAATATTTTGCCCATGCCTTCGGTATATACAACCCAATTGTTGTTTTTCTGCGGTGTATAGTTGATGGCTTCTTCCAGGTTGCCGGCCTGCAATACACGCCACTTACCTTTATATGCATACACAAAGAAGTACAGTAGCTTGCCGTCGCCCGTGGTTTCACTCACAAACCTTAGTTTGTCATTTGTCAATGCACGGTTGGTGACTACAATAATACTGCTGTCAATGGCGGAAAAATTATTTACTGATGGTTTGGTTTCATAAACCAACCTGCCCCACCACTCAGGGGTATTAAAATGATTGGCCAGGAGGGTGTTTCCTGCCAACAGCAGCAGGGTTAATATCATAATCGCTTTACGCACAGCCATGAAGCAAAAATACCGCTGGAAAGTTAAAGGGGATGCGAAAATTCTCTAACCCCATATAAGGGATAGATATTCGGGCATTTATAACTATTTTCATGCCCTCATTTATTATGCTATACATGAATATATTTAAGCAGGTTGCATTGCTGGCAGCAGCATTAATCATTACATCGCATACAGCCATAGGGCAGAAGAAGCAGTTCACTATGGCGGAAGCTACTAATGGATTATTCACCACATTGGCACCCGCAGGGCTTAAAAGCGTCAGTTGGGAGCCCGGCACCAACAAACTGTACCATGTGGTAAAAGCGGGCAAGGGCGAAGCATGGGTATCGGTTAAGTTTCCCGGTATGCAAGTGGACACTGTTTTGAGGCTGGATGAACTGAACAGCAAACTGGCCAGGAAAGAACCTTACAAATCGTTGCCTGCCATACACTGGATAAACAAAGGCCTGGTATGGGTGAAGAATGGCGATGAACTGGTGCAGGGCCTGGCTACTGACGGTGGCTTTATGTGGTCGAAATGGGTGACACTGCCCAAAGACGCTGCCAACATAACGGTAGATGAACACCAGAACGTAGCCTACACGGTTGACAACAACCTGCACCTGGTGGACCGTGACCGTAAGCAGCATGTAGTCACCAACGATAAGAACGAGCACATCATCAACGGGCAGTCGGTACACAGGAACGAGTTTGGTATTAATGGTGGTATCTTCCTCTCGCCAATGGGCAACTACCTGGCCTACTACCGCATGAATGAAACTATGGTAGCCGATTACCCGATAGCCGACTGGATGGGTATGCCCGCTAAGTCGAAGAATATAAAATACCCTATGGCAGGCGGTACATCGCACCAGGTGAAGCTGCATGTGTACAATCCCACAACGGGCAATACAACTGTCATTAATACAATCGGTGACCCTGAGCAATACCTGACCTGCGTAACATGGAGCCCCGATGAGCAATATATATACATAGCCGTGCTCAACCGCGAGCAGGATCATATGTGGCTGAACCAATACAATGCGCAGACCGGAGTATTCGTAAAAACACTGTTTGAAGAAACCAGTACTAAATACGTAGAGCCTCTGCATGCGCTGAAATTCCTGCCCGGCCAGCAGGATAAGTTTGTATGGATGAGCCAGCGCGATGGATATATGCATATGTACCTGTACAACACCGATGGCAAACTGCTGAAACAACTGACTAAAGGCAACTGGATAGTAAATGATATCATAGGTGAAAATGAGGCTGCCAAAGAATTCATCATTACCGGATCAAAAGAAAGTCCGCTGGAAGAACATATATATGCGGTGAACTACAATACAGGCAAGCTGCGCCGTATAGATGGCGAGCCAGGCTGGCACACAGCTACTGTAAATGAAAATGGTAAATATATACTGGACGTGTACAGCAGCGGTGATGTAGCTAAACGCACTACTGTAAAAAGCACAGACGGTAGCTATAATCAATTACTGAAAGATGCAGGCAATCCATTGGCAGGTTATGACCGTGCCGAGGTGCGCAGTGTAGAATTGAAAGCCGATGACGGTACACCGCTGTACGGCAGGCTGATAGTACCATCTAACTTTGATGCGAACAAAAAATATCCTGTAATTGTGTACCTGTACAACGGCCCACATGTGCAGTTGGTGCGCAACGCTTTCCCATCCAGCCGCAACCTGTGGTACGAGTACCTGGCACAGCACGGCTACGTAGTGTTTACTATGGATGGCCGCGGCAGCAGCAATCGCGGACTGGCTTTCGAGCAGGCTACCTTTGGCAAGTTGGGCACGGTAGAAATGAACGACCAGTTGAAAGGTGTGGATTACCTGAAATCATTATCATTTGTAGATGCCAACCGTATGGGCGTGCATGGATGGAGCTATGGAGGTTTCATGACCACATCGCTGATGCTGCGCCACCCCGGCGTGTTTAAGGTAGGTGTAGCAGGCGGCCCTGTGATAGACTGGATGATGTATGAGATCATGTACACCGAGCGTTATATGGATTCTCCCAAAAAGAACAAGGCGGGTTATGATAACAATAACCTGCTGAACTATGTAAAGAACCTGGACGGCAAACTATTGGTGATACACGGCACCGACGATGACGTGGTGGTATGGCAGCACTCGCTCAACCTCATCAGGAAATCGGTGGACGAGGGTGTGCAGATAGACTACTTTGTATATCCCGGCCACCCGCACAACGTACGCGGCAAAGACCGTGTACACCTGATGCAGAAGATAACCGACTATTTTGATTTGTATTTGAAGAAATACCCTAACCCCTGAAGGGGCTATCTTATCAAGGTCGTCATGTCGAACGGAGAGAGACATTATCGCTGTTCAAGATGTTCGGCACGGCATCTTGAATATCTGGTACAAAGCCGTTTTGTAAACGGCATTCATTGAACTGCTATAGATGACATAGCCTATAATTCAAATTGACATCTATAAGCTAATAACTTCCGTTCTCAGAACGGCTTACTATTATATGTTCCACATCACC
>JACFNS010000094.1 GCA_019454705.1 Taibaiella sp.
GGCTTCGACCTGAACGAGGTATCTACAGGGCAGCAGAACACCGATGGCATAGACAATATAGTGGGCGCAAGGGCATTGTACAAGATGTGCAATTTCATGCTGGGCAATAACCGTTAAGTTTCAGCTAACTGTATATTTCCATAACTAAAAGATATATTTTAGCCCTATGGAAACCACTGCTTCGCCAACTGCAAAAAAGAAACTGCATAACGCCTGGGCTATGTACGACTGGGGCAACTCAGCCTACAACCTCGTTATTACTTCTACAATTTTTCCGGCGTACTATATTGCCATCACAACCGATGCAACGAAAGTACCTGCGGATAAGGTTTCTTTCTTCGGATTGGAGATAACCAACACGGTTTTACAGGACTATACACTTTCCATTGCTTATCTCATTATCGCTTTTATATCACCCATACTATCTTCTATTGCCGACTACCGGGGTAATAAGAAAAAGTACATGCGTTTCTTTACCTACATAGGTGCCATTGCATGCAGCGGACTTTTCCTGTTTACAAAAGATAATATTGAACTTGGTATCGTCCTCTTCGGGCTGGCAGCAATAGGCTATTGCGGCAGCTTAGTATTTTACAATGCCTATCTGCCCGAAATAGCCGCAGAACATGAGCGGGACAGGGTAAGTGCAAAGGGGTTTGCGTTTGGTTATGTAGGCAGCGTATTGCTGCAGATAGTCTGTTTGGTATTCGTACTCAGTCCTGATACTTTTGGCATGGATGCAGGCAGTGCTTCACGTTTTTCTTTTTTGCTCGTGGGTGTCTGGTGGTTTGCCTGGGCGCAGATACCATTGCGCAAGCTGCCTAAAGGACAACCATTGGAACAACACGCAGAGTACAGTGTAATCACAAACGGTTTTCATGAGTTGAAGAAAGTATGGCAGCAGGTAAAACAGATGCCTGTGTTACGAACCTACCTGGGTGCATTCTTCTTCTACAGCATGGGTGTGCAAACGGTAATGCTGGCTGCTGCAGCATTTGGTGCTAAAGAACTCAACCTGGAAACCAGCCAGCTCATTACTACCATCCTCATTATACAACTTGTGGCCGTTGGTGGTGCATATATAATGGCGCGCCTTTCGGAGCGCTTTGGCAACCTTAATGTACTTATAGGCGTGGTGCTGATATGGATAGGTATCTGTATCTACGCTTATTTTATACAGACTGTTACGCAGTTTTACATCATCGCTACATTTGTGGGCCTGGTGATGGGCGGCATACAGTCGCTAAGCCGCTCTACTTACTCCAAACTAATGCCTGAAACAAAAGACACTGCTTCCTTTTTCAGCTTCTACGACGTAACCGAAAAGCTGGCGATAGTCATCGGTTTGTTCTCTTTCGGTTTTATTGAACACATCACGGGTAGTATGCGCAAATCGGTGCTTGCGGTTCTGGTATTCTTTGTGATAGGCGGTATCATTTTGTATCTTGCAAGGCTTACGGCCAAAAGGGAAAAAATCAAGTCGTCAGTGATATAACCGGATATGAAATTACATACAATTCTCGCAGGATATTTCAAACTGGATGGTGGTGCCATGCATGGTGTAGTGCCCAAAAGCATGTGGCAAAAGGCTAATCCCGCAGACGATAATAATATGTGCAGCTGGGCTATGCGCTGCTTGCTGGTAGAGCGTAACGACAGGCTGATACTGATTGATAATGGTATGGGCGATAAGCAGGATGCTAAGTTCTTCAGCTACTACCACCCGCATGGGGAAGATACTGTGGAAAGTTCATTAGCTAAGGCGGGCTATATCCCCGCTGATATTACCGATGTATTCCTCACGCACCTGCACTTCGACCATTGCGGTGGCAGTATAAAAAGAGTGGGGGACAAATTGGTGCCTGCATTCCCCAATGCTACCTACTGGAGCAATAAGGCGCATTGGGACTGGGCAGTGCATCCTAATGCCAGGGAGAAGGCATCTTTCCTGTCGGAAAATATATTGCCTATACAAGAGAGTGGTCAGCTGCAATTTATAGACATAGCAGATGGTGAAGAATGGATACCCGGCATACGCATACATTTTGTGGACGGGCACACCGAACAGATGATGCTGCCACGAATTGATTATAACGGAACAACCATACTCTATTGTGCTGACCTGGTACCCAGTGCTGCACATATATCCATGCCCTGGGTGATGGCCTACGATATGCGACCGCTGGATACATTAGCAGAAAAAGAAAGGTTGCTCAATATGGCTGCCGATAATAGCTGGCTGCTGTACTTTGAACACGACCCCAAAATAGCCTGCGCCCGCCTGGTAAAAGATGAGCATGGCCGTATCAGGATGAAAGAAGAGGTTCAACTTTAGTATATAACTATAGATATATGGCATTCAAAGGAAAGGTCATTTCTAATCCGGTAACAGGGCAGCAGATAAAGTTTATACAAACTGCAAAGGACACCAACGGCCAATTACTGGAAATGGAATCGGTATATGCAGCCGCATCTAAAGAGCCGCCGCCCCATTACCACCCCTACCAGGCAGAGGACTTTACTATATTGGAAGGCGAAATGACGGTAAGGATGAACGGCGGTTTAACCGTACTGAAAAAAGGGGACAGCCTGCATGTGCCTGCCAACACTGTACACTCTATGTGGAATGACACATCTTCGGTAGCAATAGTAAACTGGAAAGTGCAACCCGCTATGAACACTGAATACTTTTTTGAAAATGCCATGGGCCTTGCACAGGATGGCAAAACCAAAGCAGATGGCATGCCCCGTTTTTTACAGGTAGTATTGCTGGCATCAAAGTATTCAGGTACGTTCAGGCTGGTGAAACCACCATTTGCGGTGCAGAAAATATTATTCACCGTCCTGAAGCCTTTTGCCTACCTGGCAGGCTACAGACCGGGGTATAGCAAGTACGAGAGCGGAGACATAGAGGGTTAATAATTTGAATTTACCCAGTCGATTAATTTTTCAAGGTTGGCGCGATTATCCGGGTACTTGTCGGGCAGCGATTTCAAGAATTGGAGTCTGCCCTTTTTATAGCCATCGTCCCCAATACTTTTATATTCCTGGTATATGCCATGTTCCCATTCCAGCAGTTCATCAAAACCACGTTCTACTATATTCATATCATACTTGTTGAATATCGCTGAAAGCGGAGAAATGTTTGCGTGATTAGCTGTCGCTAAGATGGCTTCGTAAATCTCAAGAATGGACGAGTCATTTTGATTGTCGCAGAAACTCATTAGCAGGTTCGCAGACCTTTCCTCGTTGTCAGTGCGGCCCGGTTCGTAAATGATGTCATGAAAGAGTGCAATAAGTTCCAGCTTTTCTTTTTCAAGATTGCTGATAACACCCTTTTGATAATCATCCTCTATCTGCCGGAACAAATCGTATAGATGTTCCTTGCTATGATAAGCCCTATGTGGTTCTTCCCATCTCTTCAGCAAATCCATCGCTGATGTATGGATTTTGTATTTATCCAGCAGGTACTGTATATCCGGCATCGCTAAAGCAATTAGCTACCCCTTGTTCCTCCCGTCTTAATCATTTTTTTGCCACCGCCGCCCGATGGCTTGGCTGATTTACCTGCTGTTTTGGTGCCTGCCAACATGTTTTTAGCTGACTTACCGCCCTTTTTATTGTCTTTTTTATCGTTTATATGAAATCCCATATTCTGTATGCTTTGTATAAAAGTAATGAAAAGATAGATGATGAGATTTGCTGTACATAAAAATTGTACATTTTAACAAACTGTACATATATGCCCACATAAATTACCACTTTTTTATAACAACCAAACTATTTTATTTCCGGCTGGGATAACAGAACTTTGTATTTATGGATGATAAAATTATCATAGCGATAGACGGGCATTCATCGTGCGGAAAGAGCACCCTGGCCAAAGAACTGGCAAAACAATTGGGTTATCGCCATATTGACAGCGGCGCTATGTACCGTGCTATTACCCTGTACTTCCTGCGTAATAATATCAACATCAATAATATAGCTGAAGTAAAAGAAGCGCTGGGCAATATCAGGCTCAGCTTTATAAAAAATGAAACAACCGGCCAGTCGGAAATATGCCTGAATGGCGAAGATGTGGCGCACCATATACACGATATGATAGTGGCTGAAAAAGTGAGTGATGTGGCAGCCATAAAAGAAGTGCGTGAATTTGCCGTTGCGCAGCAACAGGAAATGGGCAAGGAGAAAGGCATAGTGATGGACGGCAGGGATATCGGTACGGTGGTATTTCCCCATGCCGAACTGAAAATATTTATGACCGCTGAAATGGATATACGTGTTAACCGCCGTTTCCAGGAATTGTATGTAAAGAACCCGAACATTACTTACGAAGAGGTGATGGCCAATATACAGATGCGCGACTATATAGACAGCAACCGCGAGGAAAGCCCACTGACACAAGCGAGTGACGCGTTGGTGCTGGACAATACGCAACTGAACCGCGAAGAACAACTGAAGAAAGCGTTGAGTTGGGCTAAGGAAAGAGCGGGGCTGTTGCACAATAGCCCAGTTTCGTAAAAAGCACATATGTGCTTGGGATATACCAGCGCCCCCGGCTTATTTTATCGATTTGCCTGAAAGCTCCTGTATCTTTTTACGCTCACCTACTATCCATACTATATCCCCCCTCTGAAAGATCATTGTAGACTCAGGATTGAGCATACGTGTTTCACCACGTTCTATACCAATAACCAATCCATTCGTGCGCCCCCTGATATCTGAATCCCTTATAGATTTTCCATGCAGCTTATTATACTCATTTACAGCAATTTTCTGTAGTACGATGTCCTGCACGCTGGTATCGGAATTATTTGCCTGCTCCACTGTATCAAATACGGGTTTGAACAACTGCATCTGTTCGTCGGTAGCAATGATGCCAACATGGTCGAATGGAAGTAGTTTATTATTACGGCCGGGGGCGAGTATCAGGTTTTCGCCACGCTTGATATATGCAATGTTGATGCCATACTCCTCCCTCCATTGCAACTCAACCAGTGTCTTACCAACATACTCCGCATGAGGGTTCACTTGCATATCTATGATTTGCGCCGTCCAGGGAGAGAGCCCTTCCCTTATGTTCGACCTGGCCTGCAATACATCTTCGGGTAGCCCGCCTTCTGTTTCCCGTGCATTCAGATTGCTGATGAAACGCCCTTCCAGCCGTTGATAAAAAGATTGAATTCCTTTTGAGAAATAATACATCAAGCCGATAGTAGCCGGAATAGCTACCAGTACTGCTACCAGGGTGGACAACAGCCAGTTGACCCAAATGGCTATAATGGCCAGCCCGATAACAAAGCGTGAAAGTTCTATAATAAACAACGGCCCCCTGTTGTATCGCTCGTTGAGCCAAATGCTGCGATATGCTTTGCTATCCTGCTTCTTCACCATAAGTGCCCAGATGAAAGGTGCAGCAATAGCCAATGAAATAACCAGGCCCACTAAGTTTGCCACTTTATCATCTTCAATATGTCTGTGCAACAAAGGCAACAGGAAATTGACGGACAACAGCAACAAAGCAAAAAGGATAATACCGTTGGTGAGGACAATAGTAATGTATGATTTTAGCACTATCTGCCATTGATTTTCGGTTTTTATACTCTGCGTACCCGAAGAATACCTTTCTATCGCCTTGATGAACCTGGGAGGCAGTACGCGTACGACTGCATTATAGCAGGGTTCGGAAAGTTTTATCAGGTAGGGTGTAGTGAATGTAGTGATGGCAGAAGCACCTACAGCCACCGGGAAAAGAAAGTCGCTGATGACATCCAGGCTGAGGCCGAGGGTAGCAACTATAAATGCAAATTCGCCTATCTGCGCCATACTCATGCCTACCTGTATCGACTGTTTCAATGGCTGGCCGGATAACAGTGCCCCTAACGTTGTGCTGAATAATTTTCCAAACAAGGTAAGCATAGTGACAATGAGCACCTGCCATTTATACTCCATAATAGTTGCCGGGTCTATGAGCATACCCACCGATACAAAGAACACTGCGCCAAATAGATTTTTGACCGGGGTGGTAAGATGTTCAACGCGCTCTGCTGATGTCGTTTCGGCGATGATGGAGCCCATAATAAACGCCCCTAACTCTGCTGAGAAACCAACCTGAGTGGCCAGCAACACCATGCCCAGGCAAAGGCCTATCGCCAATATCAGCAATGTTTCCTCGTCCAGTAAATCGCGCGTCTTCTTCAGGAAAGTGGGCAAGAGGAAAATACCCATGATGAACCACAAACTCAGGAAGAACAGCAGTTTAAGAACGGTCATCAACAACTCAGTGCCCTCGAAAGCCTGGCTGACGGCCATGGTAGAAAGCAAGACCATCAATAATATCACCACAATATCTTCCACTACAAGTACGCCGAAGACTATGCTTGCAAACTGCCTGCCTTTAATGCCCAATTCGTCGAATGCCTTGATGATAATGGTGGTAGATGAGCTGGCCAGCATACCCCCAAGGAATACACTATCCATAGTAGACCACCCCATCCATTTGCCCACCAGGTAGCCGGCAGATGTGATAAATATTATCTCAACAAATGCTGTGATAGAGGCCGAACCGCCTACCCTGATTAGTTTTTTGAAACTGAATTCAAGACCCAGGCTGAACAAAAGGAATATAACTCCGATTTCTGCCAGGGTTTCTACGTTCTCCAAATCGACAACCGTAGGTGTAATGGACAAGTGTGGGCCTACTAAAAATCCCGCGATGATGTAACCGAGCACCACAGGCTGTTTTATCTTTTTGAAAATCATGGTGACAATAGCCCCGGTAAATAATATCAATGCAAGATCCTGTATCAAACTCGGTAAATGCCCCATAATAAATCTTATATCCTGTAACTATATGCTAACCTTCCCACGCATGCTACTGCACAAAAGCAATTTACAAAAATTGCAGCAGATGCACTGCACATACCTGCTGCTTAAGTAGTTACTAAGAATTATTCATTAGATTGCATTACACGTCCACTTGATTTTTTTAATGTCCAATATGTAGCATATGAAATTTGTAGTATTAATAGACGTAACTGAAGCTTCCGCCAGGTTGCTGAGATTTGCACATGGAATAGCCGCGGCTGCAGGGGCTACACTGCTGGTGGTGCACCAAAGCATTTTACCGGCACCTGCTATGGGCGATGCTGAAAGCAGGAGTGCGGTAAAAAATGAAAATAAAAACCGTTCGCTGGAGGCACTCAGGCATTATGTGGAAAATATCATTGGCGACAGCGTACCGTTGGAATACGAGGTAACTACAGGTAACCTGCAGGGTTTTCTGCATTCATTGGAAAAGTCACTGGATTTCAACCTGGTATTTGTAGGTGTGAAACATAAAGGGCTGATGGAGAAAATGCTGGTGGGCAATACGGCCACAAAACTTACCAATGACCTGTCAAAAACAATTATCGCACTGCCCGAAGAACAAAACGGCCCGTCTTTTGATACGCTGTACGTTGCTGTCAAAAAAGAATTTTCTTTCAACGCACATGCGCTGTACCAATGTATTACCGCATTGCGAAATACAGTGAAGAAGGTCCACCTTTTTTCCATAGTTGCAGCCGGCGAAGATGAAAACGCCGTTATAAGTTTAATGGAGAAAATTGTATCAGGTGTTCCGGAAGGTATAATCGGCAGCTATGAAACAATACAGGCGGCAGATCCTCATAAACAAATAAAAAATTTTATGCACGCTCACCGCGATGGTATATTGGTAGTGCAGAAAGGTTCAAGGGGTATAATGGATGTCTTCAGGAAATACTTTGTACACGACCTGGTAGACGATGCACAACTACCTGTGATTATTCTTCCGTAACAAGCATACAATTTTTGATTTTTGAATTTTTCCTTTTGATTTTTGCAGTATGACCAACAGCGAAATAGCCGACCATTTTTCTTTGCTCTCCAAACTGATGGATATTCATGGCGAGGACGCCTTTCGTGCGAAGAACTATAGTATAGCAGCATATAATATAGAACGGCTGCCCGCAGAAGTGGCTGAGATGGACGAGGCGCAACTGTTTGCCACCAGGGGCATAGGCAGCAGCACCGGCAGTAAGATTCGTGAACTGCTGGAAACAGGCAAAATGCAGGCGCTGGAAGAAATGATTAACCGCACGCCGAAAGGGGTGTTGGAAAT
>JACFNS010000095.1:0-5980 GCA_019454705.1 Taibaiella sp.
GTACCACACCAGGCATTATTCACAATTTATTCCCTACTACAACCTGAGGCACGAAGCTATACCCGGCATGACGGGCATGGCGCAGGTAAAAGGCTTTATAGGTGAAATAAACGTAGAACGCGAACTGCGCAAACGCATCCAGTGGGATGTGTACTACCTGAAACACCGCAGCATATCCATGGATATTAAAATTATCATCGGCACTTTCGGCCAGGTCTTTGCAAAAGCATTTGAAAGTATTACCGGCAAGAATAAATAACCGTTAATACTGATTTTAATCAGCCATCTGTTGTTATTTTTTTCCGTACTTTTCAGGAGAATATTACAGCACTATGGCGACAATTATTACAGCAACAGACTATACAGACGTAGCTACCAACGCGGTATATTATACCTGCGATACGGCCAAGGCGCTTAACAGCAAGGTGGTGGTGGTACACGCATATACTATACCTGTGGCCTTTCACGAAAACCCAATGCCTGTCATATCCCTGGAGGAGAGCAAAAGTATTGCTGAATCGCAAATGACTGTATTGATAGAAGACCTGCAGGAAAAATACCCGGGCCTTCCTATTGAGGGCAGCGTGCTGTATGGCGACATCACTGACAATCTGAAAGACTACATAAAAAAATACAGTGCCTGGATGGTGGTGGTAGGCAACAGCAGTACCGATGACAATGGTTTCTGGCTGGGTAGCAACCTGATGAGCACCCTGCGCCATTTGCAGTGCCCTGTGTTGGCAGTACCTGAGAGCTACAAATACAAAAATGTAGGTAAAATTACCTTTGCCTGCGATATGAATAATATTTCAGAAAAAATACCGGCGGATAAACTGACCGCAATTGTCAGGAGGTTGGGCAGCGAACTGCATGTATTGAACGTAGATAGCAAAAACAGGCATTTCGACCCCGAAACACCATACGAATACGCCCGCCTGCAGGAAATGCTGCACGATGTGCAGCCACAATATCACCATGTTGAACATGAAGATATTGATGCGGGTATCCAGCTATTTGTAGAAGCTAATAATATGGACTGGCTGGTAGTAGTACCGCATCGGCACAATTTCTTCGAGAGTTTGTTTCACAAAAGCCATACAAAAGCAATAGTAAAGCAGGCGCATATACCGTTGCTGGCGCTGCACGAAAAGGCTTAATCTTCTTTTTCTACAGCTTTTTTAAACTTGCGTTTTACAAGGCGGGCCAATGCATTCATGCCCAATTCGGTGCCTTTCCATTTGGCGTATCCGCTCAATACCTCTATAGCTACCTTTTTTAGTATGTTTTTTTCCACTTGGCTACCCGCCAGTTGCAGCATGGGCAATGCTATGGCTAGCAGCTTTGCCGGTACACCTTTGGATGCCATGATGTCAATGGCTGCCGGCAATATATCATTGAAAACAGTATCGCCGGTTTCCGGGTTATTAAAGGAGCTGGAGGTTTCAGCCCTAAGCCTCTCCTTCTCCTGCCTCAGTTCCGCCAGGCTCCTCAGTTTTTTGTGATACAAATTTGCCATATCAGCCTGTGGTTGAATTTTGTGGCTTGTCATCATCATCGTCGCCCGTTAGCAGTGCTACAAAAAGCCCTGCAAACCAGTTGTGCAACCTGCGTTTAAAAACAATCAGCAGCACCAGTAGTAATATATATATACCGCACACTATCAGGTAGCCCAGGGGCACCGACCCTGTTACGGATGCAAAGTACTCACTAAGCCCAATGCCCAGGAAAATAATCACGGCGACTGCCATTATCATACCTACCATGGCAAACATAAAAAAGCCAAGTATAACGGATATCCGCTCTACCAGGCTTAGTTTCAGCATGTCCAGTCGGCCGGACAAATAGCTCAACGCTTTGTCTATCAGTTTGCCTATCATTTTGTCGGTTGAAATCAGGAGTTATAAATATCAGCCTCCAGGTCTTCCGCTTTTTTCTTTACGTGGTCAGCCTTACTTTTCAGTACATCTGCCCAATTGTTTACCTGGCCTTTTATCTTGTCAAAGTCCTCTCTGCGTTTCTTTTCGTCAGTAGCCAGTATGTAACCTACTGCTGCGCCTACCGCTGCACCTATTAATAATGTTGCCACTGTTCTCGCTGTGTTTGCCATATTCTTGGTTTTTTAGTGTGAATAATTATATCCTCTTCAGCCTATACAACTATTATTCTCCAATAAAATTAAAGTATTTTAGTACTATAAAAGCTGTTATTTGTCATCGTTTCATTTATTAAACATCATGGACGGCTTTTTTGTTGTAAAATATTCACCCAATGCAACTGCTTAATACAAATAATTTAAAACAAATAGCGCTGCTCAGCCTGATAGTAGTATTAGGCCTGAGCATACTCAAACATTTCACTGTTTTTGTACCCAGCGTGCTGGCTGCCGCCACCATGTATATACTTATACGCCACTGGTATATTGTGCTGGTAACAAAACGCAAATGGAAAAAATGGGTGGCCGCGACATTTTTTATAGTTTCGGCGCTGATACTCATAGTCATACCGCTTTTTTTTCTGTTCCAGGCTATGGCGCCCACGCTCAACAGGATATTAAGCGAAACGGCTAACCTGCAAAAAATACTGGCAACTCTTTCTGCAAACCTGAGAGAAGCAGGCATACCTGTCAACCTCAACACGGCGCAGGTCAATAATATCATTGAAAAGATAACCACCATTGCCCCATCTGTATTAGGGGCTACTGCCAATATGCTTACAAATACTGTCTTGGCTTTCTTTTTCCTCTATTTTATGATGGTGCAGGGAAAAGAAATGGAGCATTCCATCAAAGACTTTCTGCCGTTGAAGCATGAAAATGTGGATGATATATGGCGGTCTACAAGGCTGATGGTATTTGCCAACGCCATAGGTATTCCGGTGCTGGCTGTCAGCCAGGGAATAGTAGCTACTGTTGGTTACTGGATATTCGGCGTGGAGTCATTTCTTTTTTGGGGTGTGTTAACAGGTGTATTTTCCATAGTACCGATAGTAGGCTGCGCGCTGATATGGGCGCCGTTATGTATATACATGACCATAGAGGGCGATACGGCAAATGCTATATGGCTGGCAGTATATTCATTCATTGTCACCGGCGGGGTTGATAATGTGCTGCGGTTTACAATACTGGACAAACTGGGCGATGTGCATCCCATTATTACCACTATAGGCATCATCATAGGTGTACCTATGTTTGGCTTTATGGGTTTTATTTTCGGCCCTTTGCTGGTGTCCTACCTGCTTTTGCTTATTAAAATCTACCGTGTCGAATTTACTGAGCACAAACCCAAATCTGATAACCCCATACGGCGGGGGGATACTACTTAAAGTAATTGCTGTCAGCTATATAGTCATGTACGGTATCGGGCACTAAATAACGTATAGATTTGCCATGCTTCACCTGGTTGCGTATATAGGTGGATGAAATACTAAGCAAGGGAGCATCCAGTATAGTCAATTGTGCCCCGTGGGTATCTTCAATTTCAAAACCCGGCCTGTTGTATATAATTATCGGGTGGGTTTTTACCAACTGCTCGTAGTTTTTCCAGCGATGGATATTCTGAAAACTATCTGAACCCATGATAACTGAAAATTTTTCCAAAGGAAATTTCTCCGACAGGTAAGTGAGGGTATCGATGGTATAAGATGGCTTAGGGAGGCTGAATTCTATATTGCTGGCCCTGAACTTAGGGTTGTCGTCTATAGCGATTTTTACTAAATGCAGCCTGTCATATTCATTCAGCAAGGAGTGAGAATCTTTCAGCGGATTGTGCGGCGATACTACAAACCACAGTTTATCAATACCTGAGTGCTCCACTATATGGTTGGCTATTATCAGGTGGCCGATATGTATGGGATTGAAACTGCCGAAAAATAATCCGATATGCATGGGGGCAAAAATAGTTCAATTGCTGCATTTCGTACATGGTGAAATGATTATGTATTAATACCTACTTAAAAAAACAGTATCCTGCATACAGTTTATCTTAAAGTATTGCTAAAAGCACCATCTTTACTTGGCTTATATACATAGATTGCAGAGTTTTATTGAAAATATCGGCTATGAAAAAACTTATACTCTTATCGTTGTCTTGCCTGTCTGCTATAGTTTCTGTAGCGCAGTTTAATTATAACCTTACTGTAACTAAAGATGCCTATCAGCCATTGGCAAACGGCACTAGCCTGAATGATACCACCATATGGGATGATGAATTTTATATGCTTCCCCTGGGCTTCACTATGAATGTTGATGGTAAAACAACAAACCGTATCTCTGTTGAATCCATGGTAGGATTATCCACAGATAGTTTTGGCCCTGTCAATGCTTTTATGGTTACGGATCTTGATTTATTTGACCGGGGCAATGCCGGCGACTCTGTTTCACGATCCCCGGTTACCTATCAACTTACAGGGACGCCGGGCAGCAGGATTATGAAGCTGGAAGTGGCCAACGCCGCTATTTATGAAGAATATGACCTGTATGGAACCAACGACGATTCCGTCAATTTCCAGGTGTGGTTTTACGAAGGGACTGATGTGATTGAATTCAGGTTTGGCCCATCCAATATCTCTCACTATTCCGACTATTACTACCTGACGGGAGAACCTATGATGGGCTTTATCAAAAATATCACCATCGGCACCTCCAATTTCGATGCCTTCTATTACTTCACCGGCAACTATTTGTCGCCTGTTATAGATAGTGCCAAGGCGGGTACAGGTTTTAAAGCAGGGCTTAACATGCATCCGCCTGATAGTACTGTTATCAGGTTTGTTCCAATCCCTGTGGGCATTGGCGGTACTATGGCTATGTTATCCGAACTGCAGCTTTTGTCTAATACAGGTAATAATTTTGTCAGCCTGAACAGCCCATATAACCAACCACTGGATTATAAAATAGTATCGCTGAACGGTGCTGCTGTTCAATCAGGCTCTATTGCTACAGGAATGAATAAGCTGGACATCAGCAGTCTTACTTACGGCATGCACGTACTACTGGTTTCCTGTAGCGATGGAATTAAGTCATTCAGAATTAATAAATACTGATGCTTGGCTTTGTGGACAGCCGTTGCTGATTATCAACAGTTTACACAAATGCATAGTTGACGTTTGCCTGTTTATATATAACAATACCCTGCCTTTGTGTATTAATTACTCTTTTATAGTATTTTCACGTTCCCGTTACAGGGGCATATAGAAAGGAATTGATTAAGTTAAACAGCAAACAGTGAAAGCCATTATTCCGGTAGCAGGTGCGGGTACAAAACTACGTCCGCTGACATATACTCAACCCAAGGCACTAATACCCATTGCGGGTAAAACCATCCTTAGTGTCATAATAGACCAACTGCTGGAGGCAGGCGTTACCGAGTTCGTTTTTGTAATAGGCTATCTTGGAGAAAAAATTCAACGTTACCTGGTAAAAAATTACCCTAACCTTAAATATACATTGGTTAACCAGACTGACCGTAAGGGCACCGGCCATGCAATATGGCTCACAAAAGATGCTGTGGGCGATGATGAGGTGATGATAGTGCTGGGTGATACCATATGCGACTATGATGTAAAGAAAGTATTGTCAAGCAACGTATCGCAGATAGGGGTGCGCAAAGTTGACGACCCGCGTACTTTTGGCGTGGCAGAACTGAGCGATACTGATAAAGTGCTTAAAGTGGTGGAAAAACCACTCATCCCCAAGTCGAATATGGCGTTGGTAGGTGTTTATTACATCAAGGATGCGGGGGCTCTGTATAGTGCGCTTGACAAGCACCTGAACGAACGCAATACAGATGAAGAGGGTGAATACCACCTGACCAATGCATTGCAGTATATGATAGAACAGGGTATCAGCTTCCAAGGATTCCGTGTCAACAACTGGTTTGACTGCGGTAAAAAGGAGAATCTGCTGTACACTAATGCAATATTGCTGAAAGAACAGAGTGAACGTCGTGGAGAAACAACTACATCATATCAATATGAAACCAGT
>JACFNS010000095.1:5990-8123 GCA_019454705.1 Taibaiella sp.
AGAGGGCTGCACCATCAGTCACTCAATAATCGGCCCGAATGTGACTATCGGGGAGCATACCAATATCAAAGCTTCAATTATCAAGGACACAATCATCGGCTCCTTTGCTGAGCTGGATGAAGTGGTATTGCACTCTTCCATTATAGGCAGCGATGCATTTGTGCGGGGACTCAGCCAGAGCCTGAACATCGGTGATAATACTGAAATTGACCTCGGATAATAAAAGAAAAGCCCCGCTATTGCGGGGCTTTTCTTTTATTGTAACAATGAGTTCTTTGTAGCATCTTTTTTCAGCGCCTGCTCCCATCGCCAGGCTGTGTCCATCATCTGGCCAAGGTCGTACTTAATATCCCAGTCCAGCAAGGCACGGGCTTTACAGTTGTCTGCATATACAGCTATCACATCGCCAGCCCTGCGCGGCCCGCGTATATAGTTCAGTTTTTCGCCTGATACTTTTTCGAAGGCATCAATCAATTCCAGTACGGTTACACCGTTACCCGAACCCAGGTTGAACACTTCGCATTGCTGGGTGTTCCTGCCTTCCATAGTATATTGCAGTGCCTTGGTATGTGCATTGGCTATGTCCATTACGTGTATATAGTCACGCACGCATGAGCCGTCGCGAGTATCGTAATCCGTACCGAAAACCTGCATCTCAGGCCGCTTGCCTATAGCAGTTTGTGTAATAACAGGTACAAGGTTTTCAGGTTTCTCCTGCAACTCACCTATGATAGCCGAAGGATGCGCCCCTACAGGGTTGAAATAACGCAGCAGTGTTACATTGAAGTCAGGGTTCGGCTTGCAGAAATCGCTGCATATATCCTCGCCCATTTGCTTGGTACGTGCGTATGGCGACTCAGGCTCTGCCAGCACGGCTTTTTCATCTACAGGCAGTTTGTCGGGGTTGCCATATACTGAGCATGATGAAGAAAATACAAAGTGATTAATTTTATTTTCCTGTGCGCATTGCAGCAGGTTAACTAATGAGTTGATATTGTTCCTGAAATATTTCAATGGTTCGTTTACCGATTCGGGAACTGACTTAAATGCCGCGAAGTGTATGATACCTGCTATATCGGGGTTTTCAATAAATACCGCTTCAGTATCTTCCAGGTTGCACAGGTTTACTTTATAGTTCTTTATTTTTTTACCGGTTACTTTTTCAATCCCTTCCAGCATGCGCAATGAGCCGCGCGAAAGGTCATCAATAGATATAACATCATATCCATTCTCTACCAGGTCTACTATTGTATGGCCGCCAATGTAGCCGCAGCCGCCGGTTACTAATATTTTACTCATCAGGTGTTGTTAGTTGTTGCAAATATACCGTATTATTTAACCTGCTGCATTTCCACCAGGTTTTTATACAGCCCGCCTTTGGCCATCAATTCAGTATGCGTACCTTGCTCGGCTACACGGCCTTTGTCCAGCACTATTATATTGTCTGCATGTTGCACGGTAGATAGCCTGTGCGCTATCACTATACTTGTCCTGTTTTGCATCAGCTTATTGATAGCTTCCTGCACTATGCGTTCACTCTCCGTGTCCAGCGACGACGTGGCTTCATCCAGGATTAATATCGGCGGGTTCTTAAGTACAGCCCTTGCTATAGTCACACGTTGGCGTTCACCGCCGCTCAGTCTCGCACCACGGTCGCCCACTATGGTTTCATACTTGTCGGGCTTGTTGATAATAAAGTTTTGCGCATTCGCCACTTTAGCTGCGTCCTCTACCTGTTGTTGGGTAGCGTTGCCCGTGCCTAAAGCTATGTTGTTATAGATAGTATCGTTGAAGAGTATGGGTTCCTGGTTTACTATGCCCATCAGCTTGCGCAGTTCGCTCAGTTTATACTCTTTGATATTTACCCCGTCAATTAATACTTCGCCTGCTGTTACATCGTGAAAACGCGGCACCAGGTCGGCCAGTGTGGATTTGCCCGCGCCCGATGAACCTACCAATGCTACCATTTTGCCTTTGGGTATCACCAGGTTGATGCCATCCAGCACTTTCTTGTTGCCATAAGCAAAATGTACGTCTCTCAGTTCGATAGAATGATGAAAGCCGGGAATGTTTTTTGCATCCGGCAATTCTTTTATGTTATTCTCTGTGTTCAGGAATTGCTCCATACGCGCT
>JACFNS010000096.1:0-2930 GCA_019454705.1 Taibaiella sp.
CCTTATCCTCGTTAAAGTTGAGTGTCGCCGCACTCTTTACCTGTCCGTTCACCAGCAGGTTCAGCACCGGGTCCCGTTCAGGTGCATCTCCATACAGGCGGGTACGCACTACCAGCTCATTACTCTCGCCTGTTTGCACTACAGGATTGCTCATCCAGGCTGTATCTATATACACATTGGCAGTCTTGTTTCCTGTAATGGGTATGGCATATACTGTAATGTTATCAGTCGCCTCCGGGGGGGTACCCGTTGCGCTTTGCTGAAAGTCAGAATAATAATACAAATCAGCCTTCTGCACGGCTTCTGTTTCGATGATACTCTGCAATACTGATAATTTTTAGGCGAAGAAGAAATATCAATAGCTCCCAGTTCGGCCATTGCCTGCTCGGCCGGCATGGGGCGATAGCTTACAGGGCGCTCGTTGGTGAGTAGGACAAACCTAGTACCCGGTGGAGCATTGCGCACCTGTCTGCGTGCGGTTTCTTTAGCTATATCCACCAAGCGTTGCGATTCTTTCTTCAGGCTCATACTGCCTGAGTTATCTATATATATAGCTTGTAACCTGTTGCCGGTATCTTGTTTATCTGCCCCTGCAAAGTAAGGCTGTGCAAAAGCCAGTACCAGCAGCAGCAGGAAGAGCATCCTGAGCGCCAGCAGCAGTTTATACCTTAGTTGCGATTGTTTTTGCGAGCGTAGCTGTATATTCTTCAGGAAACGGGTGTGCGGAAAATACACCGTCTTGTACCTGCGCAGGTTGAAGAGATGTATGAGCACTGGTATGGCCAAAGCCAACCCCGCCAACAGAAATAATGGATATATAAAGCTCACAGCATCAAATATAAGGCTAATGCATTGATAAACAGGGGGTATATTTAGCTAAGGCTTTCTTAAATAATGCCGTTGGAAAATTGTTATTTTACCTTTCAGTAATCCGTTGCATCTACTGGACAAAACAACTAAATACAGCCCGTTTTTTGCCGCCACCGCCGTGCTGTGCATAGGCGTGTGGCTGCTATATCCGTGGTACCAATATTATATAGACCCTGATGCTACCGCCTACCTTACAATTGCCAAACGCTACGCGGCAGGTGATTATGACAAAGCCATCAACGGCTACTGGAGCCCTTGGAGCATCTGGCTGACGGCGGGATTGATGAAAACAGGGTTAAGCCCATTTTCATCGGCTATAATCATTAATACACTCGGGGCTATATGTTTTCTTTTCGGCAGTCAGTCGCTGGCTGCATTACTGCGGGTAAAGAAAGGCATACAATGGCTGATGGCATTTACCTTGGCGCTGTTCCTGGTGTATGCGGTGTACAAGCAAACCTTCAGCGACCTGTGGATGTGCGCTTTCCTGTTTATAGGGCTGCGTATTATGCTCTATGACAGTTTTACACAAAAACCGGTTTTATGGATATTACTTGGGGTAACTGGTGCGCTCAGTTACTTCGCCAAGCAATACGGTTTTCATTTTTTTATACTCAACACCATCATTTGTTCTTTCTTCATTACTCAGGGTAACCGCAAACAATGGCTCACCATATCTGCAACAGCTATACTGGTGATGATAACAGTCAGCTTACCCTGGATATACCAACTGCATGAAAAGTACGGAGCATGGATGACCGGCACCGCGGGTAAACTGAACCTGAGCTGGTACCTGCTGGGCCACCCTATATGGAAAGATGGCATTGATGTATTACTGCCACCTGTATATGCTGACAGCCCTTATTATTGGGAAGATCCCTGGTGGGCAAATGGTGCCACACCTCACTTCTACAGCTCCGCAAAGCTATTTGCATTGCAGATGGTACGGGTAGTGTACAATATGCTGAAGTTGGTGCAAAGCATGGGCGCTATTTCTGTTTTTTATGCAGTCGTATGGTTACTGGCATCTAGTATGGCATTGTCTAAAAAGCTAAGAGAAGAACTGAGTACGACGCAATGGGTGGCAGCGGTTTCTTTCCTCATATTCCCGCTCAGCTTTTTACTCATCAACTTCGAGCCCCGTTATATCTGGTACACCCTACCGCTTAGCTTTATTATCGGAGCCTGGGGCGTACAGCACATTCAGCAGTATGTAAGCCCTATATTGCAAAGGATGATTATATGGATTTTCGCACTGGGGTATCTTGTAACGCCTGTAAGAGAAATGCAGGAAATGTTCCGTGACGGGCAGGACGCCTATGATATGGCACAGGTGCTGCGGGAGGAAAGCATCAGCGGCAGCTTCGCCACGAATGTAAACACTGGTGCAGATGTACACTTTATAGAGCGTATTGCCTACCACAGCGGTAACACTTATTACAACATGCCCCACTCCGCCGTACAACCACTACTGCTGAAAGATATACGCCGTTATGGGGTGAGATACTTCTACTACCTTTATCGCGGCAATCCTGATAGCTTCATCTTTTACGACGAGCAAGGGCGTCCTTTTCCTGTAGTATATAACGATGGCAGGTTGCAGGTGTTTGAGATTAATTAGTTAAACATTCAAATGGAGAAGTGCTGTAATTTCAAAGCCATTTATCTCCTCAGTAAAAAAGGTTGTACTATCCTTATTACAAGACGTAATTGGACTTCTAAAGAAAGGTAGCTATGTAGCTCTGCAAAATTCATTAATTATCCTATACAAAAAAGCGCCCCATATACACGGGGCGCTTTATATCTTATGTAACAGATGATCAATTATTCATCATCATCATCTGCTTCTACTTTCATCGGACGCAGATCATCACCGGGCTTTACATTGCCGGTCTTTGTTTTGCAGTTGAAGTTCTTAGATACACCAAAGTTGAATTGGTTACCCCATGTAAACATAAAGCTGCTCTGGTCGATAGTGCCATTCAGTGCAGTAGGTGACTTAGGAGTATCATAGCTGATAGTCCTGTAGCCCAGTCCGCCGAAACCGAAGTTCAGCGCCA
>JACFNS010000096.1:2940-8114 GCA_019454705.1 Taibaiella sp.
CGTAATAGATGCCTGGAAACCATTGTAGTAATCATAACCGTAGATCAGCGTTTCTACCACTTTGTTAGCAGCAAAATCTACAGCCCTTGTTTCAGCCTCAGATACATCTTGTCCTGATACATAGCTCAGGTCAACCTGTGCAAACAGCGATAACCAGTTGTTGACCGGCTTAGTATAACGGAAGAAAGCGCCTGCCTGCCATTCCCTTGTTTCCATAGCGTTCCTGTTCCAGGTATTTGCAGCAGGAGACATCCTGTTTTCTTCAAAATGGCTCATAATACCACCCTGCAGACCTACTGTGATGTTGTTAGTAAACTGGTAACCTATTCCGGGGGAAACGTTCCAGTCAAATTGCCTGTTCTCAGTACCACCACCGTTATCAGTTTTGTCATGGCTAAGGCCAAGGGTACCATATACAAGAACACTATTTTTTTGTGCGCTGGCTACGCCTATAGAAGACACCGCCAGTAAAGCGAGAATAAGTTTTTTCATACAGATCATGCGTTTTATAATGAAACAAATGTATATCCTAATTGCCTATTATGCAATAGTTATGCACAAATAAACATACAGAATTAAATAATCTTAATATATACTATTTTTTAAACCAACCGCTGTACATCACATAATTGTTGGCTATACGCTCCACCTCGCCTTCCAGCAGTTCAGGGCTTATATCTTTCACCTTTTTGGCGGGTACACCGGCATAAATACTGCCAGATGCCACCTGGGTACCTTCCAGCACTACAGCCCCTGCGGCTATAATGCTGTTTTTGCCTATACGCACGTTGTCCATTACTATAGCGCCCATGCCTATAAGTACGTTATCCTCTACCGTACACCCGTGTACTATGGCGTGGTGGCCAATAGATACGTTGTTCCCTATTATGGTTTTGGTTTTCTGGTAGGTACAGTGTATACAGGCTCCGTCCTGTATATTCACCCTGTCGCCCATGCGTATGCTGTTCACATCGCCCCGCACTACTGCATTGAACCATACACTACACTCCTTACCCATCACCACATCTCCCACTACGGTAGCATTTTCGGCTATGTAGCAGTCGTCGGGTATGTTGGGCAGTACTCCCTTTACAGGTAATATTACTGGCATGAATAATAATTATTTGAACAGGTTATACTTCAGGATACAGTATATGGCCCTGAAACCGTCTTTCCATCCTATTTTCTTTCCTTCCTCATAAGTACGGCCGTAGTAGGAAATGCCCACCTCGTATATCCTAACCTTAGGAACTCTTGCTATTTTGGCGGTAACTTCCGGCTCAAAGCCGAAGCGCTTTTCTTTCAGTTTAATGCTTTGTATGGTTTCCCGCTTGAACAACTTGTAACAGGTTTCCATATCTGTCAGGTTCAGGTTGGTAAACATATTGGACATAAAGGTAAGCATGGCATTACCCAGTGAGTGCCAGAAGAATAGGATCCTGTGGGGGTTGCCACCCATAAAGCGTGAACCGTACACTACATCGGCAAATCCATCCAATACGGGCTTCAACAGCAAGTTATATTCCTGGGGGTCATATTCCAGGTCTGCATCTTGTATGATTACGTAGTCACCCGTAGCCTTGCTGATACCGGTATGTAATGCAGCTCCCTTTCCTTGGTTTACCTCGTGCTTGTAATAGCTGATGGGCAACTCAGGATTTGCGGCTTTGTAGTTCAGTATTGCCTCCTCGGTGTTATCCTTCGAGCAATCATTAACAATGATTACCTCTTTCTGAATACCACCTATGAGCTCAACTGCTTTTACACGGTTGAGGATATTATGAATAGTGGGGCCTTCGTTATAAGCAGGTATCACTATAGACAGCGTTCTTTGCATGAGCTCACTTTGAGTTTGGGCGTAAAAATAATATGAATTGTTCAAGAATTAACGCATTATCCCCAGTTACATGATCTTTGCAACATAAAAACTTCGGTTTGAGTTACCTTTGTTTATATAATTACTAATATTCTTACCTGTATTTTATGAGGGCTTATTTAGACTTATTACAACATATATTAGATAACGGTGCTGTAAAAAGCGACCGCACAGGTACGGGTACTATCAGTTGTTTTGGCTACCAGATGCGGTTTGATCTCCAGGAGGGTTTCCCGATGCTGACCACGAAGAAATTGCACCTGAAGTCGATAATACATGAGTTGTTGTGGTTCCTCAACGGCGATACCAATATAAAATACCTGAAAGATAATGGTGTAGGTATATGGGATGAGTGGGCTGATGAAAATGGCAACTTGGGCCCGGTATATGGCCACCAATGGCGTAGCTGGGCAGGCGCTGATGGTAAGACATACGACCAGATAAGCGAGGCGGTGCACCTGCTGAAAACCAACCCCGATAGCCGCCGCATCATCGTCAATGCATGGAACGTGGCCGACCTGTCAAAAATGGCATTGACACCCTGCCATGCTTTATTTCAGTTTTATGTAGCCAATGGCAAGCTGAGCTGCCAGTTATACCAGCGCAGTGCCGATATATTCCTGGGTGTCCCGTTCAATATCGCTTCTTACGCGTTGCTGACAATGATGATGGCCCAGGTATGCGGGTTGGAATATGGTGAATTTGTGCACACTTTCGGCGATGTTCACCTGTACAGCAATCATATAGAGCAGGCAAAACTGCAACTAACCCGCCAACCTTACCCACTACCGACAATGAAAATTAACCCGGATGTTAAAGATATTTTCGGATTTAAGTTTGAAGACTTTACCCTTGAAAACTATCAGTCGCACCCGCACATAAAAGCACCTGTGGCTGTTTAGGTTCAGAGTAAAGCTTTGCGCTGCTTTTACATTTAACTTTTGAATATGCAAATATGATAATATCCGCAATAGTAGCTTTGTCTGAAAATAATGCCATTGGCAGAGACAACGACTTGCCCTGGCATTTGCCTGATGACCTTAAGTTTTTCAAACGTACTACACTGGGTAAGGCAGTATTGATGGGCCGTAAGACTTATGACTCTATGGGCAAGCCTTTGCCTAACAGACTGAATATCGTGGTATCATCTCACAAGGACTTACAATTACCCGAAGGCGTTTTGCTATATAATAATATAGACGCAGCTGTAGCACGCCTCAGGCAGGAGGATACAGACGAAGGTTTTATAGTAGGAGGAGGTAAGATTTTTGAACAAACTATGGGACTGGTCGACAGGATATACCTGACAAGGGTACATACAATTATAAATGATGCAGAAGCATTTTTCCCGCATATGGACCATGCTCACTGGAAACTGACATGGAAAGAAGAACATCCGTCCGATGAAAAACATGCTTACGCTTTCACATTCGAGCAGTGGGACAGGATTAACGAAATATAACAACATAAAAAAGCACCGTGCCAATGCACGGTGCTTTTCTTTCTGGCAGTAAGAGCTTTTTAACCGCCGAAGTTCTTCATCATATCAGATAGCGGATTGTCGCCTTCACCTTTAGTTGCCAGGAAGTTTTCAATCATCGGGTGCATCATAGGCGGCACTTTCGATTGTATGAATTCTTTAATCACTTCCAGTGCTTTGGCTGCCTGTTCTTCACTCAGCCCGGCCTCTTCAGTCAGTTTTTTTACCAGTTCGTTCATCGATATTTATGCTTTTAAATTTGTTCAGTAAGTTATGCGGCTTTCAACTGGTCCAGTTTACCATGCTCCAGCATCTGGCGGGCATAGTCCAGTGTAAGTACAAAGTTCTGCTTGTCTGTTTCCGAGGGCAAATCAAACATGGCATCGGTCAATATCATTTCGCATATAGCCCTCAGTCCGCGTCCTCCCAGCTTGAACTCTATGGCCTTGTCCACCATATAATCCAGCGCCTCTTCTTCTACCGTCAGTTCTATCCCCTCGTATTCAAACAGTTTTTTATACTGCTTGATGAGTGCATTCTTAGGCTCTGTAAGTATCCTCTTTAAGGCATCTCGGTCCAGCGGGTTCAGGTAGGTTACTATCGGCAGCCTGCCCAACAGTTCCGGTATCAGCCCAAAGCTCCGCAGGTCCTGTGCGTTTACATATTGCAGCAGGTTGCTCCTGTCCAGCTCTTTAGTTGCCTTTATAGCGTTGTAGCCAATAGAAGATGTCTGTACACGGCGGGCTATCATTTTGTCTATACCCTCAAATGCACCGCCGCATATAAACAATATGTTCTGTGTATTTACTTTAACCAGTTTCTGCTCAGGGTGCTTCCGCCCTCCCTGTGGTGGCACCAGCACTTCGGTTCCTTCCAGCAGCTTCAGCATAGCCTGTTGTACACCCTCACCGCTTACATCGCGGGTTATCGATGGGTTATCTCCCTTACGGCCTATCTTATCTATTTCGTCTATATATACTATGCCTTGTTCCGCGGCAGCTATATCATAATTGCAGCTCTGCAACAGGCGGGCCAATATGCTTTCTACATCTTCGCCTACATAACCGGCTTCTGTAAACACTGTAGCATCTACTATGGCAAAAGGCACCTGCAGCAGGCGGGCTATTGATTTAGCCAGCAAGGTCTTACCCGTACCGGTTTCGCCTACCATAATGATGTTTGACTTTTCAATCTCCACATCATCGGCATTTGGGTGCATCAGTCTTTTATAGTGATTATATATAGCAACGGACATTACTTTTTTAGCAGAATCCTGCCCTATCACATATTGATCCAGGAAGTCTTTAATTTCCTTAGGCTTATATATCTTATGTTTTTTCAGGGTGTCGCGGTTGTCTTTCGCCGGTTTGGCATCACCTACTGTTTCCTGCAGCAGGTGGTGAGCGTTTTCTGTACACGCGTCACATATATTTCCTTTTATACCTGTAAAGAGAATGTTTACTTCACTTTCCAGCCGGTCGCAAAACGAACACCTTTTTTCACCTTGTCTTGACATCAATAATATATTAGCCTGCAAAAATACGAATAAACTTCTAAGTGGTGAATAATACCCAGGCATGGGCATAAAGTCTTTTGTGTAATTTGCACAGACATGCCTGCTGCTCAATTATATACATCCAACCATCAAGCCGGTTATGCCGATGTGATATTGCCCCTCAACATGCCGGGCATGCTCACTTATGGCGTACCTGTAGACATGCAGGAGCGGATACAGGTGGGAATGCGTGTAGAAGTAGCCCTTGGGCGCAACAAATTATATTCGGGTATAGTTGGCAGGTTGCACAGCGACAAACCTGA
>JACFNS010000097.1:0-5461 GCA_019454705.1 Taibaiella sp.
AGTAGTCCGTATCTTAATTACTCCTTCACCACCCTGCTTACAAAATCATCGTTTACTTTGATAATGTACACACCGGGTACAAGGCTGCGCATATCCACTTCTGCTGTTTTGTCTGAGCCTTCTTTTACTATTAATTTCTGGCCATAGAGGTTCAGTACTTCTACACGGTAGATATCATTATCTGAAACTATAGTCAACAAATTGCCCACCGGATTGGGGTAAACCCTGATATTGGTGTTGGTTTCATTATTATTTACAGAGGATGTTACTATCATGGTAAGCACATTACTAACGGCACTATCAGGATTGCTGCAAGAATCATTACTGTATACCGTTGCCGTTACCTGGTCCATATCTGCCAGGGCATTGCTCATATAGGTACTGTTGACAGCTCCTACTATGGCTCCACTGTTAATATACCATTGATAGGCTGTAGATGTGCCGATATCAGTTGCTGTGGCGGTAAAGGTGACCATTGTACCCTGCGATATTGTTGTGCCCGGATTAGCTGAAATGCTTACCGTTGGTGTAGTCACAGGGGTTACGTGAATAGTTATGCCATCACTGGTATCCTTATCCGGTATAGGGCATGTGGCGGTACTGCTCATTTCGCAGGTTATCATATCATTGTTCTGCCAACCTGTACCTGAATACGGGTTTTGCGTAGCACCCGAAACAGGCGAACCATTCCTGTACCACTGGTACACCGGGTTAGTTCCGCCATTTGTGGGCACAGCCGTAAACGTAAGTGATGTACCCGCGCAAATAACAGTATCAGGCGATACGGATATTGTTACGGATGGAACAACCGATGATGTATGTGTAATGGTTACAGCATTGCTGGTATCTTCATCAGGCAGGTAACAACCCGGAGCTGAACCAGCGTCAATGACACATTCTACTACATCATTATTAGCCGGTTGGTATATATAGGTATTAATGTTTGTACCTGCTGTACTTCCGTTTACCAACCATTGGTATGAGCCGCCTGTTACATTGGTTGTTGCGGTAAACGTATCAGCCTTTCCGGGGCAAACTGAATCCGCCGTAGCGGTAATGGTTATTACCGGTACAACATTCGGGAAAACCGTCATCGTGGTATCTCTTGCAATAGTATCAGGCGCATAGCAGGTGCCGGTAGCTTTTGTTACCACGCACCGTACCACATCACTGTTGGCAGGTGGGTAACTATAAGTGGAGCCTGTTGCAACATTTGTACTACCCACACGCCATTGATAACTGCCACCTGTCATATTGCTGCCGGCTGTATAATGAACAGTATCACCTGCGCACACACTGTCATCGCTGGCTGTAAAGCTGATGGTAGGAGTGGTATTGGCTATAACAGTAAAAGCTAACTCATTACTTGTTGCTGTGTTGGTGATATTGCAGCCGGATGGTGCGGTAAAAATGCAAACAACTGTATCATCATCCTGTGGTGTGAAAGTAAAACTGGAGCCTGTTGATGTCTGTATGGTGTCGTTTTTCTTCCACTGGTAGCTCCCTCCCGAAACATTTGTAGTAGTAGTGATAGTAACTGACGTACCAGCACAAACCGTATCATCAGTCGTGTTGATAGTAACAGCAGGCTGAACAAAGGTATTGAAATGAAACCTTGCCAGGCCTGACAGGTTGCGGCCATCTACTTCATTAAAATCTCCGGCAACAAATACAGTGTCGCCACTGCCCGACACCTCAATATCTTTAACCATCTCAACGTGGTTTGTGTCTAAAGGTGATACATGTTTCAGGGCGAATCTGGGCTTCCATGGCATTGCCGCTCCATTTACAGTATCAACAACTGCAAAACACCTCCGTTTTACACCGCCTGCAGAATCAAAAAAACCACCCAGATACACCCTGTCTTTTGCAGCCGCCATTGTAGCAATGCCTGCCCCTGAATAGTTTATAAACTTCACTTGAGGGTTCCATGCCTGGCTATTCAAATATTCTGTGGAATCAAGGGCGAATCCTCCATTAGCAAAAGCCCCCCCTACAAATATCTTTCGGCCTGATGCAGCAAACGCTTGAATTGTACCATTGATGTGGTCATTGTACACATAATCGGTTGGAAAGTAGTACTGGGCAAATTCATAGTATTGGCCAAATACGTAATAATACCCGGACAATAAAGCGTGTTCACCATACAATATAAAATCATTTCCTTCATATGTCCAGTTACTGTTGGCTGGTATTCCGGGGTCCCAGGAGTCAAACACCCAGTTACTCCTGTTCACTCTCGTAAGAAGCGTCCGCTGTACGCCTCCCGACATAAAATTAAAATCACCCGAAAGATAAATATGATTGCCCTTTACACGAAAGTGCTTGGCAAGCACAGGCATAGTCCGGCTTACAGGTGCATAATTACTATTGATGGCATAAGCTAATACACAGCATTCATTTGCTGCAGCGTAAATCGTATCATCGACCACATCTATGTCTGTGAACCAGTCAAAACTGCTGCTATAAGGTATCTTGGCATCAAACGCTATCAGTTTATTATTCAAAAGGTCTATGCCGGCAATATTCCTGCGTGTTTTACCACCCATGCTTCCAAACTTACCACCTATGTACACCCGGCCGCCGACAACCTCCACAGTATTGGCATGTGTCATTGAGTCCGATGTATTGGTATCATATGAGCCCCTGATTACCGGCGTGGTGCCGTAATTTGTCGAAGTGTCAATAGCCGCGAAATTTACCATACTGCTGTCCCAAACACTTCCGCCTTTCCATGTTCTGCCAAACCTGCCCACTACATAGATTTTATTCCCGTTTGCAGCAATGCCTTTTAAGTCTGACCCTGCATTGTACGTATTGCCGGGCATTACCAATCCGCTTACGCCGGCACCCCAATTCGTCGCAATTCCCGTTGCGGTATCAATAGCACCTGAACCACCCCTGAACAGGTTACCGATTTTATCGAACCTTCCGACGACATATAAGCGACCATCATGCAGTACCATATCGCGTACCTCGGCCAACGGATAATTCGTGGTTTGGTTAGCTATATTAGGATTCCATGGTGTGACTGAATTTGTTGCCATGTTAACAGCAGCTATAAGGCCGCGAGATTGGCCCCCTACAGTGCTTATTGTGCCGGCTATATACAATATATCACCATTCATGGCCATTGTATATATAGAGCCCGATACGGCAACATTCAGGCTCGTTGCATTGCCGCTGGTCATATTTACGCTTGCCAGCCTTGTCCGGCTTGCACCACCCGCCGTTGAAAACCCACCCCCCAGGAAAATATCTGTTCCATTCGTTAATATACTTTGTACACTACCATTGACATTTGGGTTCCAACCGGTAAGGGCACCTGTTGATAAATTGAGTGCCGCTGCTCTGTTTCTGCCAGTTCCGTTAATAGTAGTAAAATCGCCACCTATATACAGTATGCCATTATGCACCAATGCACCTTTTACCCTGCCGTTGGCGTTGGCCCTTAGTGCGGTTACATTGCCTGTGGAATCTATTCTGACCACATTCTGCCTGGCAGAATCACCTGCCCTTGTAAACGTACCTACAATAATTACGCCGTCAGCGCCGTCTGAAACTATGTTTTCTACTACACCGTTTATACGGGGCCAGGTTGATATTTTCCAGTGTTCACCTGAAGCTGTATCAAATGCTGCCGCACTTCCCGTATATCGTCCCACATAGTCAAAGTTTCCTGCTACATACAGGGTGTCTTTGTACCTTTTGACAGCGAATGCAGTAGCAAAATGACCACTCATCGACGTACTTCCCTGCCTACCCTCAATTACCCATTGCAGGCTATCATGCGCCAAAGCTACGCTATCACATTGGGCGCGGCTCTCTACACTAAAGAAGATAATAAATGATAAACCAGCTAAGAAGCGGACTATAGGTTGCATAATATGGTATTTATAAGAATAGGAAAATTCAAGATTAAAAATACTGAAAAAGACATAGAATAATCAATCAATAAGAATAATTTAATATGCAATTTACAGCTATAAATCTCTCTAATAATGGTTTCTCGCCAGACATGTTTTAGTATTTAATTTTAATTTCACAATTAATAAACGTATATTTGCAATATAATTATAAACGTGAAAACACCATATTAATATATACTCAATCTGCCCTTACCGCTATTGTGGGATTTTTTATGCCCGCTGGAAAATTTTATTTCAAAATTCTGGAATCAATTTGGAACATTTTTACAAAAAATTCATAACCAATCAATTACACACATCACATCATATACAAACGCAACAAATTTTGTTCCCAACAACTGTATTTGGGAACAAAAACCACAGATTCCGCACAAAATCATCCGCCTTGTCTATCACATATTACCATATAGACTTACTAACCTTTTAACCCATTAACATATTGACCTCCAACCAAATCATTATCTTGCACCCTCAAATTACAGTGACAGAAAGAATGGACTATAAAAGGATATTAGTAACGGCAGCACTACCCTATGCCAACGGCCCGGTACATATAGGCCACCTGGCGGGCTGCTACCTGCCGGCGGATATATATGTGCGCTACCAGAGGGCGCAGAAACGGGATGTACAGTTTGTATGCGGCAGCGATGAGCATGGTGTGCCCATAACCATACGCGCACGCAAAGAGGGTGTTACCCCGCAGGACGTGGTGGACAAGTACCACGCCATGATTAAGGATAGTTTTGAGCAGA
The DNA here is from genome assembly GCA_019454705.1 of Taibaiella sp. Taxonomy (GTDB): domain Bacteria; phylum Bacteroidota; class Bacteroidia; order Chitinophagales; family Chitinophagaceae; genus UBA5543. Next base: position 4,682 of record JACFNS010000097.1, read on the forward strand.
TGGGCGTGTCTTTCGACATATACTCCCGCACCAGCAGCGCCACCCACCGCGAAACTTCACGGGCTTTCTTCAAAAAGCTATACGACGATGGTGTATTTGAAGAGAAAGAAACAGAGCAGTTTTTTGACGAAGAGGCCAATGTATTCCTGGCAGACAGGTATATAATAGGTACCTGCCCTGTATGCGGCAACGATAACGCCTATGGCGACCAATGCGAGAAATGCGGTAGCACCCTCTCGCCCGAGCAGTTGAAGAACCCGCGCAGCGCGCTCAGCAATGCTATACCTGTCAGGCGCAAGACCAAACACTGGTACTTCCCGCTGAATAAATATGAAGATTTCCTGAACGAATGGATAGTGAAGGGCAAGAAAGACGAGTGGAAAAGTAATGTGTACGGCCAATGTAAAAGTTGGCTGGATAATGGCCTGCAACCCCGCGCCATGACCCGCGACAGCAACTGGGGGGTACCCGTTCCCCTGCCCGATGCGGACGGCAAGGTGCTATACGTTTGGTTTGACGCGCCTATTGGGTATATCAGCGCTACCAAAGACCTGACACCCATGTGGGCCGACTATTGGCAGAAGGAAGATACCAAGCTGGTACACTTCATTGGCAAAGACAATATCGTATTCCACTGCATCATATTCCCGGCTATGCTCAAGGCGCATGGCAGCTTCGTATTACCTGACAATGTACCTGCCAACGAGTTCCTGAACATAGAGGGCGATAAAGTATCTACATCCCGCAACTGGGCGGTGAGGGTGCACGAAAACCTGCAGG
>JACFNS010000097.1:5471-7495 GCA_019454705.1 Taibaiella sp.
CGCCTGAGAGCAAGGATAACGACTTCACCTGGAAAGACTTCCAGGACAGGAATAACAGCGAACTGGTGGCCATATTCGGCAACTTCGTCAACAGGACATTTGTGCTGATGCATAAACTTTGCAACGGGCGCGTACCCGCCCTGCACGAGGATGTAATGGACGATGCCGACCGTGCTATAATAGAAAACATAAAAGCGGCCAAACAAGCCGTTGAAAGTAGCCTGGAGAACTATAAATTCCGCGATGCACTGTACGAGGTAATAGACCTGGCACGCAGCGGCAACAAATACATGCAGGACAAACAGCCATGGATTGTCGCCAAATCATTAGAAGAAAACCCCGACAACCAGAAGTTGATAGACAACTGCCTGCACCTGTGCCTGCAGCTTACGGCTAATATGGCTATACTGGCTAATCCATTCATGCCTTTCACGGTGCAGAAAATGCTGCACATGATGAAGGTGGTGGATAAAATGCTGGATTGGGAAAATGCCGGAAGGATTGACTTGCTGAAGGTAAACTACCCCCTGCGCGCGCCCGAACTGTTGTTTAAGAAAATAGAGGACGAACAAATGAAAGAACAAGTGGACAAATTGCATAATGCTGGCAACGCCGCAAAGGCCGCTGCTGCTGAAGCTGAACCCGAAGCACCGGCACATAATCCGGTTAAGCCCGAAATCGTTTACGACGATTTCGCTAAAATAGACCTGCGCGTGGGCACTATTATTGCTGCGGAAAAGGTAGAAAAAGCCGACAAACTGCTGAAGCTGGAACTGGATATGGGTTTTGAAAAAAGAACAGTAGTTTCGGGTATTGCTATGCACTACAAGCCGGAAGATATTGTGGGCAAACAGGTAACGGTGGTAACCAACCTGGCCCCCCGCCAAATGAGGGGTATAGAAAGCGCCGGCATGATACTGATGGCTGAAGACAAAGATGGTAAACTGGTGTTTGTATCGCCTGTAGATACAACCGCGCCGGGCAGTGAGGTAAGATAATTAGTACATTTGCATCACTCAAATTGACTCATGAAAAAGAAAACACTCTGGTGGATTGTTGGCGGTTCGGTCCTCTTATTGATTGTTCTTATCATCATTGGTAAGGCAACGGGTAATAAGGGTACTAAGGTAGCTGTGGAAGCAGCAGCCCCGCATACCATTATCGAAACGGTAACGGCCAGCGGCAAGATATACCCCGAGACAGAGGTGAAAATCAGCCCCGAAGTAAGTGGTGAAATCACCTTCCTGGAAATACAGGAAGGCGACAGTGTGTACAAAGGGCAGGTATTGGTGAAAATCAATCCTACTATCTATTCATCTATGGTTACCCAGGCTGCTGCAAACCTGGCCGAGACTAAAGCCCGTTCGCGCAACGCAGAACAGATGGCGGAACAGGCTAAAGCGCAGTATGAGCAGGCAAAAGCACTATACGAGCGAAATAAACAACTCTATAAAGACAAGGTAATTTCCGCCCTTGAATTTGAACAGGCCGAAGCTCAATACCTGGGTGCCAAGGCCAGCTACGAAGGCTCTAAAGCCAGCATGGCCGGAGGAGGGTACACAGTTGAGGCTTCTGCCGCTAACCTGAACCAGGCTTATGAAAACCTGCGCCGCACTACAATTGTTTCACCGGTAACCGGTGTAGTATCACAACTGAAGGTAAAACTGGGCGAACGTGTGGTAGGTACCGCACAAATGGCTGGTACTGAAATGCTGACCATTGCAGACATGCGCCGTATTGAAGTGCGGGTAGATGTAAGCGAAACAGACATCGCTAAAGTAAAAATAGGTGATACAACAACCATTGTGGCCGATGCCTACCGCAACCGTAAGTTTACAGGTGTGGTATCAAAAGTAGCGGTATCCAGCACAACCAGCGGTACTGGTGTTATGAGTACCGACCAGGTAACCAACTACACGGTGCATATACTTATACTGGAAAACAGCTACCAGGACCTGAGCAACGAATTACAGAAAGGCAGGTTCGTGTTCAAGCCGGGCATGAGTTCTTCGGTTGAAATTCAG
>JACFNS010000097.1:7505-8068 GCA_019454705.1 Taibaiella sp.
CGTAAAGATGTGAACACACTGGCCGTTCCGGTTAACGCAGTTACCACCCGCGACTGGTCAGACAGTATGAAGAAAGAAATGGAGGCTTCGGGTATTGACGAGATACGCCAGGTAGTATTTGTGTACGATAAGAAAACGGAAAAAGTATCTATCCGCGATGTGAAGACAGGCATACAGGACAATGAATATATACAGATAACCCAGGGCCTGAAAGAGGGCGAGCAAGTGGTAATAGCACCCTATGGTGCCATAGCACGTACACTTAAAGATAAAGCCAAAGTAACCGTTACAAAAAAAGAAGAACTCTACGAGGCCAAATCATCTAAGGACGAAGAAGAAGATTAATCATACAAACAGCAAACAGCATTGAGCAGTAATACACCTGGACAGATTGGGATAATAGGCAACGGTAGCTGGGGAACGGCTATCGCCAAGATATTGACGGACAACGGGCATAAAATATATTGGTGGGTAAGAAATGAAGACGGTGTACGTCACCTGCAGGAGCGACACCACAACGCTCACTACTTAACATCAGTCCGTTTCCTGCCCGAAACTATTAT
>JACFNS010000098.1 GCA_019454705.1 Taibaiella sp.
TTGTATTTCTTAATGCTGTTGAACGATTTCTCATCTATTACGGCATTGATGAAGTTGGTGAAATCGTCCACCTTACCCATCTTCATGGTTTTTACTTCCGCAATCAATTTTGTTTTGATTTCGTCAGCGATATTAGATGGCAGATAAGCACGGCTGGCTGCAGAACATTTCTGTCCCTGGTATTCAAACGCGCCACGCGCCAGGCCTGCCACTACCGCATCCACATCGGCGCTGGGGTGTACCATTACGAAATCTTTACCACCTGTCTCCCCTACTATGCGCGGGTAGCTACGGTATTTGGCAATGTTGCCGCCAATGGTCTTCCACATATTCTGGAATACACCTGTGCTACCCGTGAAGTGCACACCTGCGAAATCCCTGTGGTTGAAACAGATGTCGCCTACGGTAGGGCCATCGGTATAAACCAGGTTGATAACACCGTCAGGGAGCCCTGCTTCCTGCAATATTTCCATAAATACGCTGGCACTGTATATCTGTGTATTGGCAGGTTTCCATACAGCTACGTTGCCGCACATGGCGGGCGCTGTAGGCAGGTTGCCACCTATAGCCGTAAAGTTGAACGGCGTTACCGCCAGTATAAACCCTTCCAGCGGGCGGTACTCCAGCCTGTTGTGTATGCCTTGCGGCGAAAGGGGTTGTTGCCTGTATATATCAGTGAGGTAATGCACGTTGAAACGCAGGAAGTCAATCAACTCGCAGGCGCTGTCTATTTCGGCCTGGTAGGCGTTTTTGCTTTGGCCAAGCATCGTAGCGGCGTTCATACGGTAACGGTATTTGGTAGCCAGCAGTTCAGCCGCTTTCATAAATATGGCCGCACGGTGCTCCCAGGGGGTTGCCGCCCATGCCTCGCGTGCTGCCAGTGCCGCATCTATGGCCTGTTGTACATGCTCCGCTTTGCCGGCATGAAAATGGCCCAGTATATGCGCTGTTTCGTGCGGGGGACGGATTTCTTTTGTATCACCCGTGCGTACCTCTTTACCATTGATGTACATAGGTATATCGCGCTGCTGCGATTTCAGTTCGGCAAGAGTTTGTTGCAGCTTTTTACGTTCGGGACTACCCGGCGCATAATTCAGAACCGGCTCATTTTTAGGCTCTTCGTATTTAAAATAAGCGTTATGCATATATATCGTGGATTATATAAATAGTGCGCAAATTTAGTCAAAACCACGATAGGAAGATGTATCAAAAGTCACAGAGATATCGCGAGGCCAAAATCACGCAGCATGCTGCATATACACCTGCTGTTTTATCCTGTGTATCTGCAGGAAATGCCTGAGCTGGTGGGCTATTACAAAGCGGAAAACATCGCCCAGTTTCAGCTTTATCAACCTGCTGATGCTGATGGGGACTTTTATGCCACCCAAATCGGCGGTGCGGGCTCTGTCCAGCAGGGATAATAACTTACGCTGCCCTTCCCTGAATTCATTCAGCACCTGTTCCGCATCCAGTTCCGGCCCGAAATTATAAGCCGCGGGTGCGGACATTTTTTTGGCCAGGCTACCATCGGGGCGGGGCTCCATCAGGCGGGTAAAATAGTCGCCAAACCAGCCTGCCTTGTAGGTGCGTGGAGCTTGCTGCGCTGAATTGTTTAATGCCTTTTCTATAGCCGCCAGGTAAAACCTGTTGTAACCGTTCAGGTGTTCCAGCACCTGGGCTATACTCCACTTACCCGCCTCCGGCTGTTGCAAGAGTACGTCAGCAGGTATTTTTTGTACACTTTCCAGTTGCAACAGGGTTTGTTGCACATCCTGCTGCAATGAACTGATTAACTCCTGTATGTTGAAAGATGGCATAACTTGTCATTTTCTGCAAAGCTACCCCACCGCGCCCTGCAAAATCTTTGCCTATACCAAGATTTTTTACAAACGGACAGATGCCAGCAGCTTGCTGAAAGTAGCCGGGTCTACCCCGATGTACGAAGCCAGGTATTTGTGCGGAATCATATTGAGCACTTGGGGGCTGCGCCTGAGCAATGTTGTAAAGCGTTCTTCCGCCGTGAAAGACAGCAATTCGATGTTTCGTTCCAATGTTCCTGACAGTGTAGCCATCAGGGCGATACGCGTCCAAGATTCTATAGAACGGTGTTTTTCCAGCCGGCGCATGAAGTCGTTGTAATGTATCCTGAGGAAACGGCTGCGGGTGAGTGTTTCCAGGCAATATTTAGATGGCTTTTGTACGAAGAAACTATCTATGATGCCCGAAAAGGAATTCTCGTAACTGAACACCAGCGTAGATTCCTTGTCGCGATGCTCAATATAAGCTCGCTGCACACCCTCAATTACAAAATACACATAATGCTCCACTTCGCCCTGGCGGGTCATTACCTGTTTCCGGCCCAGTTCCATAGGTTGCCAGCAGGGTTGCATCTCCGCCCAGGCGTCGTCACCTATAGGGTGCGTGGCTGTTATATACTTGTATAATATCTCGTGCGAATCCAAAGATGGTTTATTTGCTTTTCAACTCCAGGTACACAGGGCAGTGGTCTGAATGTTTGACATCGGGATAAATGGCAGCATGTTTCAGCCTGTCTGTCAATGGCTCTGTCACATTGATATAGTCTATCCTCCAACCCTTGTTCTGTGCCCTTACTGTTGGAAAACGCTGGCTCCACCAGGTATAATGGTGCGGGTCTTTATTGAAGTGACGAAAACTGTCTACAAATCCGTTCTCGAAAAACTTGTCCATCCATGCCCTTTCTTCCGGCAGAAAACCACTGCTTTTCTTATTACCAACAGGGTTATGTATGTCTATCTCTCTATGGCATATATTATAGTCGCCGCACACTATGAGTTTCTCTCTTGATTTGCGCAGTTCGCCCAGGTATTCAAAAAATTCATCCAGCCATTGATATTTATACGTCTGGCGCTCATCGCCGCTGGTGCCGCTGGGGAAGTATGCGTTAATCAATGTAATATCACCGTAATCGGCACGTATTACCCTGCCCTCCGCATCGCTCAGCATGATGCCATTGCCATACTGTACATTATCAGGTTGCAGCTTTGAAAAAACCGCTACACCACTATAACCTTTCTTCTCTGCAGAAAACCAGAAATTGTTATAACCCAATTGTTCTAATGCAGCGTAGTCAATATCTTCTTTTGTTGCTTTTGTTTCCTGCAGGCATACTATATCGGCAGGGTCTGTAGCCAGCCAATCAATAAAGCCTTTTTTGATGGCTGCCCGTATTCCGTTTACGTTGTATGATACTATCCTCATTGTATATTTGGTTGTATGGTGGTGCGCAGCCCTTTAGCCCAGTTTACCACTGCTTCTATTTCCTGCGCGGTCAGCACTGCATCTTTGTGAACTATTGTATAACTCTTAAGCGGCATTTCTTTTTCTTCTACCATTTCAATTACCTCTTCCAGTTTATGGTCTGCTTTCTTAGGTGTATACGATGCAAATTCTGAAAAATTCAATTCGCCTTTGCCCTCGTTAATATGATTTTGCAACCACCAACCCAGCGGTTGTATATTGGTGTACCAGGGGTAATTGGTATTGTTGCTATGACAATCGAAGCATGCCCTTTTCAGTATGCTTTCCACATCGGCAGGAACGGAATAGTGCACGCGTATATCATTTGCCGAAGGGACTTCTGAAATATTTCTTCCGGGCCGTATAAATTGTATTACGACCAATACTATCAGCAAGCCATATAATATCTTCTTAGCCATATCGTGTTTGTTTGGCACAAGGTAAAAAAATGCGGTAAACAGAGTTACCGCATTCGGGAAAATTTATTATAAAGTTTCGTCGAGCCATTTAAAGAACTCCCTGTGCCAGGCAATACCATTGTGCGCATGCAATATCCAGTGGTTCTCATTGGGGAAGTAGAGCAATTTGCTTTTTATACCCCTTAACTGTGCGGCCTGGAAGGCTTCCAGCCCCTGCTCTATACCTACCCTGAAATCGAGTCCACCCTGGATAATCATAATCGGCGTATTCCATTTATCTACAAACTTGCTGGGGTCGAATTTTTTATAAGATTCAGGCTTGGGTGTTTCCCAATAAGCACCACCCATATCAAAATTGGCGAACCATAATTCTTCCGTAGTGCCGTACCAGCTTTTCAGGTCGAACAGGCCATCATGCGCTATGAAAGACTTAAACCTGTTGTTGTGCATACCCGCCAGCATAAAAACGCTATAACCTCCATAGCTGGCGCCTACACAACCCAGGCGGTCTTTGTCTACATAAGGTTCTTTGGATATTTCGTCTATTGCAGCCAGGTAGTCCTGCATAGGTTTGCCGCCCCAGTCTTTACTGATGGATTCGTTCCATTGAGTCCCCCAGCCCGGCATACCATGACGGTTGGGCGCTACTACTATGTACCCATTGGCAGCCATCAACTGGAAGTTCCACCTGTAGCTATAAAACTGTGACAAGGCAGACTGCGGCCCGCCCTGGCAATATAGCAGCGTGGGGTATTTTTTCATTGGGTTGAAATTGGGCGGGTATATCACCCAAACCCCCATCTGCTCACCGCTGCCTGTGGTTATCATGCGCAATTCGGTTTTGCTCAAACCAATGCTGCCATAGGTGGCATCGTTCTCGTGCGTGAGCGCACGCATGCTGCCGTCTTTAGGATTCACGGCATATACTTCGGGTGCGTGGTTCATATCCTTGCGGTCTACTATCAGCTCACCGCCTGCAGCTTGCCCCGCAGGTGTACCTATGTCAAATACACCGTTGGTTACCTGGCGTACGGCGGGCAGCATTTTGTTCATCAGGTTTTGCGGAATAGCAATTTCAAATAACTGCACAGTGCCTTTCGTCGGCGCATTAAAGTAAATGTACCTGCCGCTGTTGTCCCAGCTAAAACCACTTACGGTTTCGTCCCATGCACCTGTCATGTTACGTTTATAGCCATTACCATCCCAGTCCATTACGTACAGGTCATTCTTATCCGCTTCATAACCATCGCGTCGCATGCTGGTCCAAGCCAGGCGTTGCCCGTCGGGACTGAATACAGGGTTGGTATCGAAGCCCATCATGCCGGCGGTCAGGTTGATGGTATTACCTGTTGCTATATCGTAGTGGTAAATATCCGTGTTGGTGCTTACTGCATACTCCTTGCCAAACTTCTTCTTAGTAACATACAACAGACCTTTACTATCGGGGGTCCATACAATATCCTCTTCGCCGCCAAATGGCTTTTGCGGGCAATCGTATGGCGTACCTTCCATTATATCTTTAGTGCTGCCATCGCTCAATGCTGTGATGAATACATGCGAGAACTTACCATCTTCCCATGTATCCCAGTGGCGGTAGTTCAGGTCAGTATATGCCTGCATCGTAGTGCCGGGCAAGTCGGAGTAAATGTCCGTACCCAGCATCTTTTTCACGAGTACGTCTTTGCTGTACGCAATACTCTTGCCATCAGGAGATATAACTATATTTTCCAATCCCTCTACCCCATCATATATACCTTTCCATGTCTTGCCCTTATCCTTGCTGATATACAATACCTTGCCTTCTATAGCGTACCAGCCATTTTTATCCCGCTGTATCACGGATTTTTTTTCCGGCAGCACCAGGTCCTCCTTTTTGCCGGTAGCAATATCTAATACATACTGCTGAGAAGTTGATTTTTCAGTCTTCCAGTCGTACTGTTTGGTGCTGTAATAAATTGTTTTGCCATCGCGGCTTACATCCTGTATGCCTACGCGCTTAAGGCTCCAGAGCAGTTCGGGTGTCATTACACTCTGCGCGAAAATGGCGTTTGAGCATAACAGTAGTAGTGGAATGAGTACACGTTTCATATTATCAATTATAGCGTAAATATAATTTTATTTCTCCCCGGCTTTCTCCCCCAGTTTGGGTGGTGCAGCGCCTGCCTTTGGCTTAGGTTTGGGGTTCAGGTCTTCTGTCAGCGGTGTTTTAAAATCTATTACATTTTCCCAGCCAGCTTTCAACTCAATTGCGTCTGTATAAGGTATTACGAGTTCGGGCTGTTTTTTGGCAAAGAGGTCGCCGGTATCCCATTTACCGTTTTCATTCTCGTCGGATATTATGCGGATATAATACTTATCTGGGTTCAGGCGTCTGATAGTTACAGACGTGTCGGTAACCGGTTTCTGATAGATTGAATCTTTTTCGGTTCCTATCCTTAATAAATACTTATTGCCATAATACTGTGAGGGCACATGTATGACGATAACACCATAATCCTCTTCGCCCTTTGTGCGGAAGATATGTTTGGACGGCATAGCCTTGAGTTCGGCCGTATCCTCTGCGAAATCTTTCAGTAGCCTGATAGTATATACCGTATTTTCTTTCCAATCAGTATTCAGCAGCAGCACTTCTTCTGTTGTGTCACGCTTTAATATATAGGGTACTTCTATTTCCGTCCCCATGCTATCATAACTTACAAATATCCTGTCTGTATTATAGGTGTCAATGGGGTTGCTGAATGTGATCCTTATAGGCTTATTAACATCATGTGTTCGTTTTTCTATATCCGCGGTATCTACTGCCACTGCATAACGTAATTCTTTATCATCAACTTTGTCCGTCCTTTTTTTATTAAAGCCGGGTTTGGCTTGTTTTTTCAAGCTATCATTTTCATCTAAAGAGTCTGGCGGGACGATTTCTTTGAATACCCTCAGCACTACGGGTTCATTTAGCTTTACACTATCCACAGGTACTACCATCGAATCTATAAAGCCAATTTTCTCCTCCTCACCGTCATACATCAAATTGCCATTGTCGTCTTTTAATGCATAAATGCGGAAAGTATCTGCCGGGAGGCCCATGAAAACGTACCGGCCTTTTTCAACCACACGTGTTACATAAACAGGTTTCTCCTTTACTACGGCACTATCAGAAAGAGCAGCGTCATACAACATAAGAGTAATATTCGTTGCATGGTTACCTGTTTCTGCATCGTAAACAATACCATATAGTTTGAGCGAATCGAAATAGCTACCTGTACTGAATATATAATTAAAGCTCGTGAATGCATTGCCTTCATTCAGATCTTTGATGGAATTGCCAAAACTAACGCGATAAGTGGTATTATTTTTCAAAAGAGAATCCGGTATTTTGACTGTAAGTTTTTTCCCATTGACAACAGTGGCTACAGGGACAGGAAGAACCGGTGATACCTGGATTTCCTTGCCGGGTTCATTGAGAGAGATGTACTCATCAAATTCCATGGAAATCCTTGTTACCCTGGTGTTCAGCAGCGAATCTTTAGGGGATATTTCTACTAATTGCGGAGGAACAGTGTCTTTTTTGCCACCTGTGGGTGGAACAATATTGGCACAACCTGCCAAAAGCGCCAAAAACATTACAATAAATAAAGTACGTAAAGGGAACGCAGTCATCGTGAACAAAAATAAGGATATAACTGTTGTATTCACACTCGTAAACAGAGGTTACGTACTTTTACATTGGATTTAACTACAAAGACAAACAAATTATTAAATTATGATTTTCAGCATGTTATTTTTATTTAACTGGTTTTCATTTAGTACTACACCTGCTCCTGAGGGGCAAATGCACAAGACAATATATGAATATAAAGTAGAGGCATTAGACGGCGGAGTGATTGATTTTTCAGATTTCAAAGGCAAGAAAGTACTGATTGTAAATACAGCGTCTAAATGCGGCTACACTCCTCAATACGAAGGGCTGGAAGCATTGTACAAAAAATATAAGGGCAAACTGGTAATCGTTGGTTTCCCTTCCAACAATTTCGGTTTCCAGGAGCCGGGGTCTAATGAAGATATAGCCGAATTCTGCCAGAAGAACTATGGTGTTACTTTCCCAATGGCTGCCAAAATAGACGTAAAAGGGAAAGATATGGCTCCCATATATCATTGGCTAACAAAGAAGGAGTATAACAACTACGACAACAGCAGCGTAAAATGGAACTTCCAGAAGTACCTGGTAGACGAAGAGGGCAAATTGGTGGGCATATACTCATCGAAAGTAAAACCGGATGACCCGGAATTGATACAAGCTATAGAACAGTAAAAGGCAACAGAAAGCCCGCTCTGTAAGAGCGGGCTTTCTGTTGTATATGGCAGGATAT
>JACFNS010000099.1 GCA_019454705.1 Taibaiella sp.
ATTTGTAACATTATGGGGCTGACAGCCGATACATTGTTTTTGAGAGTACTCGTAGCCATACTATGCTGCCTGGTGGCATCGCCCGCCCTTGCCCAGACATTGCAGGGTAAGGTGAAGGACGCGGGCACCGGTGAAGCGCTGTACCCCGTAACGGTGGTGAACCTGCGCACCCAAAAAGCTACCTATACCACACCGCAGGGAGATTTTACCATACATGCCGATAAGGGGGATATCATATCCTTCAGCTATATAGGGTATAAACCTGTGGAGTACAATATGCCGGTGGGCGTGGGGGCCTATACCACTGCCATCAGCCTGCAGCGCATCAGCTACCAGCTGCAGGAGGTGATACTGATGCCGGGCTATACGCAGTATCAAATAGACTCGATAGAACGGAAAAGGACTTACCGTGCGGCACTGGCCAGGAGAAAGAGCAGTGTGATGAGCCCTGTATCTTTTGTGGCTGAGAAGTTCAATAAACGCAGTAAGCAGATATTTAAGTTCCAGCGCAACTTTAATAAATGGGAGGACGAAAAATATATAGACACCCGCTACACTACCGACCTGGTATATGAAATGACGGGGCTGGAAGGGGATAGCCTGGGGCATTTTATGAACGCCTACCCCATGCCCTACGACTACGCCCGCACCGCCACCGACCTGGAGATGAAGATGTGGATACGCCACCACTACCGCGAGTGGCTGAGCGTGATAGACACAGCGGGGCTACCCAAAATAGATGAAAGCCTGTTGCCGGAAAAATGATGCGGTTTAACCTTACGGATTAATTTACCTAACTTTAGTACATGCTACCAGAATGGCAGAAGGCTGTAGTAATACGCATAGAGCAGGCGACACCCAACACGCGCCGCTACTGGCTGCAATTGCCGGAAACAGAACGGTTTGATTTCAAGCCCGGGCAGTTTGTAACTATGGACCTGCCCATACATGAAAAGCGCAACAAGCGCTGGCGCAGCTACAGCATAGCTTCCATGCCCGATGGCACTAATGTGATAGAGCTGGTGATAGTACACCTGGATGGTGGCCTCGGTACCGACTACCTGTTTAACGATGTGGAGATTGGCTCTGAACTGGTATTACGCGGGCCGCAGGGTGTGTTTGTTCTTCCTGATGAACTGCCGGAAAATATGTTTTTCATTTGCACGGGTACGGGTATAGCGCCGTTCCGCAGTATGCTGCATTATATCAATACGCACAACATTCCACACGGCAGGCTGAACCTGATATTTGGCACACGCCGCAAGGATGACCTGCTGTATTATGATGAGATGCGCGAACTGGAAGAGCAGATACCGGATTTCACTTACTTCCCCGTTCTGTCCCGCGAGACATGGGACAATGACACGGGTTACGTACATGCCATATACGAGCGGCTGTGCGAAGGGCACCCCCCCGCACACTTTATGCTCTGCGGCTGGAAAGCGATGGTGGACGAAGCCAAACACCGCTTGCAATGCATGGGCTACGATAAAAAAGACATCCACCTGGAACTTTACGGGTAGCCGATTACCAGAGTTCTAGCGTCCAGCAACTGTAGTAGTCGCAGTGGTTGTTTACCAACAGAACGTTTTTGTATTTGCCTTGTATGCCGGGGTATATCCTGTGCCATAACATACCCAGTACAAAAGATGATGCAACAGGGTACTCGCCGCACAATTGTTTGAAGGTTGTAACAGGCACACCGGGCACTATTTCCGCAGCGATGCTTTGGTAAAGTGCATAGTCTTTCTTTTCGCCGTTTGAGCCGGAAACAAATAAATCGAAAGGCCCCGCCTGTGCTGCGAAGTTTTCTATTTTTTCAAATGCTTTATCTGCGGTTGCTTTGAAAATATCTAATGCAGCGATTTTTAGAGATTGCTGGTTTAGCGGCTGTTCAGTCAGCGAAAAGAATGCCGCCCCCTCGCCGCAAACGGGGTTAGTAAGTTTCCCGCCCAATACATCAGAAGGTGTGTAATTTTCTTTGGCAACCGCACCTGCATATTGTAATGCTTTTACAGAGTTTGGTGTCTGTTCTTCGATAGCGCCGATAAGTATATTACTGCCGGGGTGCTGCTGCATATGCAACTTCGCATTGATAAGCGCATGCTCAAACGAATGGCCGCGGTGTACATAAGTAAGGTTGTGCCCGTTGCAGCCGGCCAGCAGCGCTATCTGTCCTGACACGGTGTTGTGTGTTGACTGTATAAAAGCTGTTGGTGTCAGCATCTGTTCGTCCTGCTCTATCATCTTGCCCAGGAAAGACTCGGTATCCTGCAGGCAGCCGTAGGCAGTGCCCACGCTTATTGCATCAGGGGTTTCCATACCTGCTTGTTGCATAGCTACTTTGGATGCCACTACACCCATCCGCACTGCTTTACTCATGCGGCGCAACTGCATCACGGGTATGTATGCTTTATAGTCAGGCTCCACTGCTGCGAGTGCAAAGGCTGAGTAATCAGTAGTATCCTGTAGGAAGTTGCCGGACATATTATTGCCCGCACCGCTGATGATACCAGCGCTATTGATATATAAATCTATATTCAGCATGCCGAAAAAATCAATGATGAACAATTGCCGCCAAAGCCGAATGAATTGGACAATACATGCCTGATGTCCTGTCCTGTTTTCAATTCCGTCACTACCTGCCAGTTGATATCTTCCATTTGTGTTTGCCAGCGCATATTGGGGTACACAATACCATCGCGAATGCTCAGTGTACTAAACACCGCTTCTACACCACCGGCGGCACCCAAGGTATGCCCAGTGTATGCTTTGGTAGATGATGCCATCGGTACACTTGCAGCAAATATATCCTGCACCGCTTTACCTTCAGAGCTGTCGTTGTTGGCGGTGCCTGTGCCATGCAGGTTGATATAGTTGATGTCGGATGGTTGAAGCCCTGCTTTTTTCAGTGCATTGCCCATGGCCAGTTTATTACCAATACCATCGGGCGAAGAAGCCGTCTGGTGGTAAGCGTCGTTAGCATTGGCATAACCGCTCACTGTACAGATTCCTTTAGCGCCACACTGCTGCAAAGCCTTTTCACTCATCAGCAATACATATCCCGCTCCTTCGCCGAGGTTCAGTCCACGGCGGTTGTTGTCGAATGGCTGGCAGGGTTGCCTGTCCAGTATCATAAGCGTATTGAACCCATTGAGCGTAAAGCGCGACATACTATCCGCCCCGCCTGCTATGGCTACATCCAGCATACCCGCTTCTATCATCTGCGCCGCCATCATGATGCTATTGGCCGACGAGGAACATGCTGTACTGATAGTAGTGACAAAATCACTTATGCCGAAATGCTCAGCCACTATTTCAGTAATAGCACCGCACTCGTGATTGATTATTTTTTTCAGTTGTACTGAGTGTGCATCGTCCACAAAATCCTTGTACACGTTTTCCGTCAGGTCCATACCACCCACAGTATTGGCGGAGAAGAAGCCTGTACGCAACCCTGAAGCTTTTTCTTTATACGGCATCCAGGCTTCGTGTACCGCAACGGCACTCAGCAAAGCTGTACGGGGCCAATCTGCGCTCACCCCTGTTTTCTGCGCCAGTTGTTCGTTTGTGAGCTTTACTTCGGCCACAGGCAGTTCATCCTGCCAGTGCGTTTTCAATATCTCCGCTTTACCTACACCTGTCTTGCCCTCCAGCAGCGATTGCAGGCATGCAGCTGTATCGTTGCCAATAGCCGTTATAATACCTGTATTGACTACATATGCCTTACTCATCGCCTGCTGCTGTTTTATATAGTTCCTGTAGTTTATCTTTTGTAAAGGGCGTTTCGCTTGCCTGCCTGGTTACCCAAAAGAAGCAAATATCTTTTTGCTCACCATAAACATCGGCCCAACCGCAGAGGCAGGCCTCCATACCACGGTTTGCCAACAAGTCGTTCACCCAAAAATGCAATTCTTCTGTATTAAACTGTTCATCCACCAGGCAAAGTTGCTCACCTTTAAACCCATGCCTGATACTTATTTCGCCCAGCATAATATTGGGCAGGGTATATACAAACAAGGCAGGGCTGGGAATGTTGTCCATCCCCTCCAGGTATTTTTTGTCAACGTCGATACAGCCGTGCTTTGTCATCAGCACTACTGCTATTTTGTTTTTGTCAATACCATCGTATAGGTTGCTGCCATCTCTAGTCAGCAATGCTTCAGCACCCACCCATGCCCATTTGCACAAGGGGTCCATCTTGAAGAACTTCATATAGTTGCACTTCATGAGACGGTACAAGTCCTGCGGTTCATGTGCAGTATTATTTGCAAGGTGTACCCTATGATGTATGAAAATACCTGTGCTCAATAGTTAAGCTTTACCTGCTTCATCATTTACACTTTCCAGGTAGCGTGCCAGGGTAGGCAGGCTCTTTTCCCGCTTGCTTACAAAGGGGTTGGTTTCGTCCCAAACATAACCTGCCAGTACGGAACATATCTGCCCGATAATTTCCTGCTTCTTCAAATCGCTGAAGAATATTTTGTACAAAGTACCATCGTACCAGCGGTTGACATAAGTGCGGAACACGTCTATACCCTGCATCATCGGTTGCATGTATTCTCCCTCCCAATCTATATTTTCACCTTTCAAATGCCTGATGACAAGTTTTGCCGCCAACTGTGCAGATACTGATGCCAGTGTAACACCTGATGAAAATATAGGGTCTAAAAATTCCGTTACATTACCTGTAAGTACAAAACCCTTACCATAAAATGTTTCAGTAGTAGCGCTCCAGCTTTGCAGGGTGCGCGGCTGCCATGCCATTTCCGACTCATCGAAACGATAAGCCAGGTCGGGCTGTGCGTTCAGCAATGCACGAAACTGCTCTTCGGGCGTGCCGGGGAATTGGTCAAAGAATTCAGGATTGCCTACATAACCTACAGAGGTCAACCCGTTAGAGAATGGTATCACCCATATCCATGTAACAGGGTCGAACACGATAGCAGTTATACGGTTAGGCTCAAATACCGTATCGCGTTTGGGGTCTGTCATGTGGCAGAACACCGCTTTGCGCGGGTATTGCTGCGAGTCTTTTTCCAACCCGAACAGGCGAGGTATCACCCTGCCATACCCACTGCCATCTACTATAAACTTTGCTTTAATGGTTTGTGTATCTCCATCTGCTGTTTTGATTGTTGTAACTGAATACCCATCAAAAAATTCAATGCCCGTTACTTCAGTCTGATAATGTACCGGGATGCCCATTTTCACACATTCGTCAGCCAGGGTAGTATCAAAGTCGGCACGTGGCACCTGCCATGTCCAGCCCCAGCCCTGTGTATGTTGCTGCACGAAAGTAAAGTCGCAGACTTTGTCGTCCATTACAAACTTAGCGCCATCTTTTTGCTGAAAACCTTTCGCCTTGACCGCATCCAGGAATTTTGCTTCTTCCAGTGCTTCCATGCAACGGGGCAGAAGGCTCTCCCCGATTACAAAACGGGGAAACTGCATTTTTTCAACAATCTCTACAGACAGTCCTGCCTGCTTAATGATAGATGCCGCAATGGTGCCTGAGGGGCCGGCGCCTATTACCAATACATCCACTTCTTTAGGGGTACTCATACAATTTATTAGTTATAGTGTAAACGGTTATTTCTTTTTCAATTCCAGTATAGTATGCACCTGGCCTATGTTGTCCCGCTGCGTCACTACCTCAAAACCGGCTTTGTCCACCAAAGCCAGGAATACTTTGCTATCGTACATCTGGCTATTGCCATTGGCCATCGTAGTGAAATACAATGAGGTCATTTGCAAGCTAAAAGCTGATGCCTCAAACTTCTGCCTGTCCCAGAAGAGTTCGTTGATGAACACCCTGCCGCCCTCGTTCAGCACACGGTGGCATTTTTCCAGTATAAACACGATTTCATCATCTGCAAAGCAATCCAGGAACTGGCTCATCCAGATGATGTCGTAACCGGCAGGCAGTTCCGAGTTTTTATCCAGCACATTACGTTCGTGATATTGTGCACGTGCTTCAAAACCCGCCTCCTGTATGTTCTGTTTCGCCACGTTCAATTGTATACCCAAATCCACGAGGCCCAGTTCTACTTCACTATTGTAGTTTAGACAATGCAATGAAAACTTACCCGTATTGGCACCAATGTCCATAATCTTTTTAGGATTATGCTCAAATATCATCGGCATAGCCTCGGGAAAGGTATGGTCGCTATAATAATGGTCGAAGGCGAACCAACTGGTTTTAGCAGGTTCGGGCAACATGGACAGTCCCTGGTAAATAGTAGGCCAATCGCCCAGGTATTTCAACCCTTCGGGCTTGCTATTACTAATGGACTTCTCCAGTTCTTTAGCACCTTCATAGCAGACATCGCGCATAAAATCCGTATTCACGCGGGTCATAGCATCGTTCAGGAAGAAGTGCCCGGTTTTGGACAAGTAATACTTATCCTCCTTCCTCAGTACCAGCCCTATACCCAATGCCGCTTCTAATAAGATACGTACACCGTAGTGCGACATATCCACCTTAGTCACAACATCTTCCAGTGCGATGCCGTTTTGGCGGGATGCCTCTACTGTTGCCAGTATGCCACTGTCGCGCAATATGACCGATGCATTGAAAATATAAGGTGCAAATGCTATAAACTGAGCCTGCGATATGGCGTCCAGCGCCGATTTCTTTTCCTGCTCAAACATGCCCGCTCTGGGTGCCTTCGTTCCTGTCATAGTTATTTAATAATCCCTCAAAAATAGCAAACAATAGCGGGAATATGTAGCTACTGCTACCAGCTATCATATATAACATGCATGCATATTAGCAGTCCGGCTTTTGTTGTTTTTTGTTGTCATTTGTTGCTATGAATTACCGCAACAAAAAACCACGATTGATTTTCAAGGGTTTACGTGACACCTATGTTATCCACTGTTGCCGTATATATTTTTGTCAGATAGCCGGATAAAGTAGTTGTCTTTCATGCAATATATTAACAAGCATACATAATAATATTGTACAATAGCTCTATATACCATTGTAGTTTTTATAAAGAGGTTGTACACGGCATACATATGCATAGCAAGTTTGTTATATCACTTCAGGCAAACAGCATCCTTAAATTCCACAAAACCGGGATAAAGCAGTTTTCTGTAGCTACAATAATTACAAATCCCTTATATTTGAAAAAGTTCAGGGTGGATTTGGCAAAATTTACCCCTGGCATTTTATCAACATAACTTAAACGCATAATTATGAAGAAAACCTTACTTGCAGCGGCAGCAGTAATGTGTGGGTGTTGCGCTTACGCGCAAAACGAATTAGACAAGTACACTACAAGTACAAACACTTTTACAGAAATCGGGAATAACACCCACGGCCTTAACAACCCTTATGACCTCGACTTTGTACCCGGCAGGCCCAATGAGTGCTGGGTAGTGAACAGGGAATCAGCCGGAGGAAGTGTTGTAATCTTTTTTAACCCCGGTAAAAGCAACCAGTTTCAACAGTTCAGGCGGGATTCGCACAACGGACACTTCATGGCACGTACAGTGGCAGTAGCATTTGGCGACAATGATAACTTCGCCACCGCACAGGATATTTTAACTACAAACGGCCCCGGCACTTTCTTTATGGGGCCTGCATTATGGACAAGCGATACCTCAATATTTGCCCGTGAAAATCAGAACTTATCCGGGGCATTACTCGGCAGCCATATAGACATGCTGCACCAGAGCCCCTACGGTATGGGTATTGCGTATGACAACGGAAACGCATATTGGTATTTTGACGGCCATAACGGCAATATCTGCCATTACGACTTTGCCCAGCCGCATATAGTTGGCGGCGATGACCATTCTGATGGTAAGGTGCGCCGTTATAGTGATGTGACAGTAACCCGTGACCCTAACGTACCAAGCCACATGGCCTATGACAATCAAAACAATTGGCTGTATATAGTAGATGGCGGCTCTAAAAGGGTAATCAGGATGAAAACCAATACAGGTACAGTTGGCGCCAACCTGACACCTTATGCTGAGCCACTGGCTGAGTTTAAAGAAGTAACCGGAACTA
>JACFNS010000100.1 GCA_019454705.1 Taibaiella sp.
CGAGCGCATGCAACTGGACAGGTATAAGATACACGATATAGAACTGGTGATAGACCGCCTGTTGGTGCTGCCCGATGCCAAAGCACGCATCAGCCAGAGCATACAGAAAGCCCTGCAAATGGGTAAAGACCTGATGTTCATACTGGATATGGACAGCAACACCGTTTCTCAGTACAGCAAGCAACTGATGTGTGCGGAAACGGGTTTGTCTTACGAAGAACCATCACCCAATACATTTTCCTTCAACTCGCCATATGGTGCATGCCCGCGTTGCAAAGGACTGGGCAGTGTGTACCAGGTAAATATGGACGAGGTGATACCCGACCCGTCAAAAAGCATCAGCGATGGTGGTATTGCACCACTGGGTGGCGAACGGGAAGCATGGACTTTTAAGCAGGCAACAATCATAGCCAAAAAGAATAAAATACCGCTGAACAAACCCGTCAGCGAAATGAATGCTAAACACCTGAACATACTACTATACGGTAACGAAGAAGGTGTTATCACCTATGCTGAAAGCGACGAGGTAAACTACGCAGATACAGTAACGGAACATAATTACGAGGGCATCGTCAATATGCTGTTGCGCTGGTTCAACGAAACAACATCGGAACCCATACGCGACTGGGCGGAAGCATATATGCAACTGAACACCTGCCCTGAGTGCAACGGTGCCAGGCTGAAAAAAGAAAGCCTTTGGTTTAAAATAGATGACAAGAATATTTCTGAATTATCAGAATTGTCATTGCAAAAACTCGCGGACTGGTTCGACGGCTTAGAAAAAAGGCTTAATAAAAAGCAACAGGTAATAGCCAAAGATATACTGAAAGAAATTCGCGACAGGCTCGTGTTCCTTTTAGATGTAGGCTTGCATTACCTCACCATCAACCGCCCCACCCGTACACTGAGCGGCGGCGAATCGCAACGCATCAGGTTGGCCACACAGATAGGCTCTCAGCTCACAGGCATCACATATATACTGGACGAGCCGAGCATAGGCTTGCATCAACGCGACAACCAACGCCTGATACAAGCCATGAAAAACCTGCGCGATGGCGGCAACTCTGTATTGGTGGTAGAGCATGACAAAGACATAATGATGGCAGCCGACCACCTGATAGACATAGGCCCTGCTGCAGGTGTGCACGGCGGACAAATAGTAAGCCAGGGCAAACCGGAGGATGTAGTAAAAACACATACCAAAACAGCAGGCTACCTGAACCGCGAACTGGAAATAAAAGTGCCGGAAGAACGCCGCAAGGGCAATGGTAAATCGCTGAAGATAACAGGTGCTACAGGCAACAACCTGAAGAATGTATCTGTGTCATTACCACTCGGCACATTTATATGTGTAACGGGTGTATCGGGCAGTGGAAAGAGTACGCTTATCAACGAAACATTGTACCCCCTGCTGGCGAAACACTGTTATAAAAACTTTAAGCAACAGCCCATGCCTTTTAAGAAAATTACAGGGCTGGAGCATATAGATAAAGTAGTGGAAATAGACCAGAGCCCTATAGGCCGCACCCCGCGCAGTAATCCTGCTACTTACTGCGGTTTTTTCACTGACGTACGCACATTATTTGCGCAAGTGCCGGAGGCGAAAATACGCGGGTACAACGCAGGACGTTTCTCGTTTAATGTAAAAGGCGGGCGTTGCGAAGAATGTGGCGGAGGCGGTATGCGCGTGATAGAAATGAACTTCCTGCCCGATGTATATGTGCCCTGCGAAAAATGCAATGGGCGTCGTTACAACCGCGAAACACTGGAGATTCGCTACAAAGGCAAATCAATAGCCGATGTGCTGGATATGACGGTGGACGAAGCTGTTGAGTTTTTCAAGAACGTGCCTTTCCTCCACCGCAGAATTAAGACACTGCAGGATGTAGGATTAGGTTATGTAACACTGGGGCAAAGCGCTGTCACACTCAGCGGTGGTGAAGCTCAGCGCGTAAAACTGGCAACAGAACTTTCCAAGCGGGATACGGGGCAAACTATTTATATACTTGATGAGCCTACTACCGGCCTGCACTTCCAGGATATAGAACACCTGCTGGAAGTATTAAACCGACTTGTAGAGCGCAACAATACCGTGCTGGTGATAGAACATAACATGGATGTAATAAAAGTAGCCGATTACATACTGGACATGGGGCCCGAAGGTGGCAACGGCGGTGGAACAGTTGTAGCCGAAGGCACGCCCGAAGAAGTGGTAAAAGTAAAGGAAAGCCACACGGGGCGATTCCTTAAAGAGGAACTCAGATAATTATCCTGTTAACACCATCATTATTACAAATACATTAAATTTAGTATATGAAACTGCGCTCACTACTCTGCATACTCATATGGGTATTGGCCATTACTATGGGCAATGCCCAAACCTTACCGGCCGGCAGGATTACCAACTGGCAAAAGGCAGGGCTGTCCGACACATTACCTGAATACGGCAATGTAGTGAACATCATGAACCACGGCGCTGTTGCCGACGGTGTGACTTCTAACAATATAGCATTTAGCAATGCCGTTTCAGCACTCAACGGGCAGCCGGGCACTATTTATATCCCCGCAGGAAATTACCTGTTCACACAATCCATCAATATCACTACAGACAGTATCATCATCCGCGGCGATGGTATAAACACCCGTTTGCTTTTCGATATGAACCATACCAACGAGAACATGTTCAATATACGGGGTACCATCAGTACTACGATTTTCGATGTACCCAACGCCATACAGAGAAACGATACAGCCCTGACCGCTATAAGTGTGTCTGGTATCAGCAATGGCGATTACATACTACTCACCAACAACGACAGCAGTATCATCTTCTAACCCTGGGCATTACGTTCTGCCGGGCAGATACTTCGGGTGAAAAATGTAATCGGCAACAAATTAACTGTTGACAATACCATCAGGAGACACTACCCTGCTGCATCCAATGCCACCATCAAACAGATTCACGCCATACAAGGTGTGGGCATAGAATGCCTGTACATGGAGCGCATAGATTCTACAGCACAACAAACCAATAATATTGACTTCACCTATGCTGCCAACTGTTGGGTAACAGGTATTGAAAGCAACATGACCAACTTCTCGCATATCGCAGTCAATTACTCTACACATATACTCATACGCGGCAATTATTTTCATCATGCGCATGCATATGGCGAAGGTGGCCAGGCATACGGCACAACTTTGGAATATGCCAGCGGCGACTGCCTTATTGAAAACAACATTTTTGAACACCTCCGCCACTCTATACTGGTACAGGCAGGTGCCAATGGCAATGTATTTGCTTACAACTACTCTACCGACCCTTATTGGACACAACCACCATTACCAACTAACTCTGCGGGCGATATTGTCTGCCATGGCAATTACCCTTATCTCAACCTGTTTGAAGGAAATATCATTCAAAATATCGTGGTGGACGAATCACATGGCATCAACGGGCCATACAATACTTTTTATCGCAACCGCGCAGAGCTGTATGGAATCTTCACCGTAGCTGCGGCATCCGATAGCCAGAACTATGCTGCTAATGAAATCACTAATGCTACCGGTTATTACCTGCTCACTGGGTTAGGGTTTTTCGAATCAGGCAATAATGTGAAAGGCACTATTATGCCTGTAAACTCGCCTGCCCCTGCCGAAAATTCATTGCACCGCGGTTTTCCTCCCGGCTACTGGCCTTCGCAATCGGCTTATCCGTCCATCGGCACACCCCACCCTTACAACCAGGGAACAAATGCTGCTAAGCAACGGTTTAGTAGCAGCCAGAAAACTGATTGCCGCCGCAATCCTGTTTATGTAACCGTGCAAAGCATTGCGAATACTCCTGGCATCACTATAGTGCCTAATCCTTTTTACGAAGCAATACATATTAAAACCGGCTATATTCAAGATGCGCAATACAGCCTGTATAATATCACGGGCAGAATAATCCTATCGGGAAAAGTGCCGGGTAATGATACCATTATCAATACATCAAGTATTCCTACGGGATTATACATACTTGAAATATCCGATAACAATGGATATCATACATATAACAAGCTGCTAAAAGCAGAATAACCGTTTTACGCATCTTATTTTTCTGTAATTACAATGGTCTTTTGCCAAACCTTTTGTAATTTATACCTCCTACGAGTTACCTTTGTACACTTTAGAAGAACAAGATCATGTTGCAGGAAGCTACTACTAAACAAGACAACAGGCTATCGTTCGACGAATTTAAGAACGAGGTGCTGCAGGATTACCAGCTTGCCGTTACCAGCCGCGAGGCCAGCCTGATAGGCCGTAAAGAAGTATTGACGGGTAAAGCAAAGTTTGGCATATTCGGCGATGGTAAGGAACTGGCACAGATAGCTGCCGCCAAATGTATGCAGCCTGGCGATATACGTGCGGGCTACTACCGCGACCAGACCCTGATGTTTGCCACCGGCATGAGCGACCTGGAGAAATTCTTCGCACAGCTATACGCTACTACTGATCCAAAAGAAGAACCCGCATCGGCCGGCCGTATGATGAACGGCCACTATGGCACACGCTGGATAGATGAAAACGGCGAATGGCTCGATCTGATGCAGGCTCCGCAATCGTCCAGCGATATATCGCCTACAGCAGGGCAAATGGTACGGGCGCTGGGACTGGCATTCGCATCCAAATGCTACCGCAATATCAAAGAACTGGAAAAGGGTTTCGAAAAATTTACCAATGGCGGCAACGAAGTGGTGTTTTGCACCATCGGCGATGCCTCTACCTCCGAAGGGCTTTTTTGGGAAACCGTAAACGCCGCAGGTGTATTGCAGGTACCACTGGCTATATTCGTTTGGGACGATGGATACGGCATATCCGTACCACGCAAATACCAGACTACAAAAAGCTCTATATCTGATGCCCTGGCGGGCATGCAATGGGAAGACAGTAAGGGCGGCATGCATATATATAAGGTCAAAGGCTGGGATTATGCCGGGCTGGTAGAAACCTTCCAGCGAGGTATCAACAAAGCCCGCGAAACCCATACACCCGCTATATTCCATGTGCAGGAAGTGACACAACCTCAGGGTCTCTCAACTTCCGGCTCGCACGAGCGCTACAAAAGCCCCGAAAGGCTGGAATGGGAAAAAGATCATGATTGTATCGTGAAGATGCGCAAGTTCATTATCGACAATGAAATAGCTGAAGCGGGAGAACTGGACGAGATAGAAGCCAATGCTAAGGAAGAGGCACGCAAAGCCAAACAAAAAGCATGGGATGCCTTCATCACGCCCATTAAGCAGGAAATACAACAGGCGTCTACCCTCTGCAACCAACTGGTGTACGAGGCAGGTGATAACGCGCTGAAAATTTCTAAACTGGTCAACGACCTGAATGCGATAAAAGAACCCATCCGCAAGGATATACTGCAAACCATCAACCGTGTGCTGAGGTTGGCAAACAGCAACAGCCAGGCTACACGTACACTCCGCAATTATTACGAAACACTGAAACAGGACGCTGATGATAAATACTCATCGCACTTATACTCACAGTCTAAATATAGTGCCCTTAATGTAACTGAGGTTAAGCCTGTATTGGATACTAATCAAACCTTGAACGGATACGAAATACTGAACAAGTTTTTTGATAACACATTTGCCAACAACCCTGCGGTAGTAGCCTTTGGTGAGGATCTGGGTAAGATAGGTGATGTGAACCAGGGCTTTGCAGGACTGCAGGAGAAATACGGGGAGGCACGCATATTTGATACCGGCATACGCGAGGCAACCATTATAGGGCAAGGCATAGGCCTGGCGCAACGCGGCCTGCGCCCTATTGCAGAAATACAGTACCTCGATTATTTACTGTACGGACTGCAGCCATTGAGCGATGATGTGTCAACCATGCTGTACCGTACCAAAGGCGGCCAGAAATGCCCGCTGATAGTGCGCACGCGCGGCCACAGGCTGGAGGGTATATGGCACAGCGGTTCGCCGATGGGTATGCTACTCAATAGTATTCGTGGTATGTACCTCTGCGTACCCCGCAATATGACACAAGCCGCAGGTATGTATAATACACTGCTGCAAAGCGACGACCCTGCTATAGTTATTGAATGCCTGAACGGCTACCGCTTGAAGGAATATGTTCCTACCAACCTGATGGAAATGACTGTTCCGCTGGGTGTGCCCGAAATCATCAGGCAAGGTGAGGATATTACCATTGTTTCTTATGGTTCTACATTGCGCGTAATAGAAGAAGCTATAGTTAACTACCTGGAGCCTGCGGGCATCAGTTGCGAGGTAATAGACGTACAGACACTATTGCCGTTCGACATCAACCATATCATTATCGAATCATTGAAGAAAACCAGCAGGATAGTATTTGTGGACGAAGACGTGCCCGGTGGCGCTACTGCATACATGTTCCAGCAGGTGATGGAAAAACAAGGCGGTTACAAATGGCTGGATGTTGCTCCGCGCACCATTACGGCAAAGGCACACCGCCCCGCTTATGCGACCGATGGCGATTATTTCTCCAAGCCTAACGCTGAAGATATAGCTGCTGTGATAGAAGAAATGATGGCAGAGTAACAGCCTTACTTTTTATAAAATTAAAAGCGCCGCTCATGTAAGCGGCGCTTTTTCGTTAACGATAAAATATTGGGTACAACAAAGCCCGCACTTTTTAGCGCGGGCTTTGTATTAAAGTATTGTGCTTAAATTATTGCTTGCTGTTCAGTGCCACTTTCACTACACCTACCCTGCCTGCATCGTCTTTCAGCAATATAAAGTAGTTGCCCGCAGGCATATCACCCAGGTTGATTTCTTTACGGCTCACGTTGTTGGCTTCATCTGTCATTACAGACTGCCCTATTGCGTTGCGTACTTCTATCCTGTAGTTCACCAGTTGGCCTTTCCAGTCCAGTATCACTTTATCCGATGTTGGGTTAGGATAAACCTCCATTCCGCTTACATCCAGCGAGCTGATATCCAGCAGTGTAATACCCAGGATATTAGAAGGCTTAGACCAGCAACCCCTGTTATTAGTTACTGCATAGTAGCTACCTATTTTAGCAGGGTATGCTTTACCATCGGGGCCATCAGGCATTTCACCATCAGGGCCAAACCATACAAATGAACTGTCGAAGTTGGTAATGATGGCATTGCCTACAAGTGATATGATGGGCGGGTTCGGAGTCACAGAACGTACCATTACCAGCGGTGTTGAGTACACTGTATCAGGCAGGTAACATCCACCGTCTGTCTGGTTGGCTTGTACCATTACTACATTACCATCCAGGAAGTTGTTGTTGCTGAACACAGCACCGGTAGCCGTTGGGAAACCGTTTACCAACCATGTATAGTCAGGACTAGTACCCAGGTCAACCGCTGTTGCTGTAAACTCTACTAATGAATCAAGGCAGCCGGGGTTTTTACCCGCAGTAATAGCAAAGGATACTGTAGGGCGGTTGGCCTTGATTATAGTCATAGTTATAAAGTTAGACGAATCCAGAGGGTTCAGCACGCAAGAGTATGTTGCTATCAATACGCATTGTACCCTGTCTGTATTACGCAGAGAGTCTGTAACATATATTGGCGTGGTAGCACCGCCAATCGCCACCCCGTTTACCAACCATTGGAAGTTCGGGTTTTTACCGGCATTGGTAGTGTTGGCGCTGAATATCAGCGGCTTGCCCTCGCAGGCAGGATTACCACCTGTAGTCTGTGCAATAGTTATATCCGCAGTTATCTTCTGGTGTATTACCCTTATTGAGTCAGATGTAACCGTTTTCGGGTCAGCACATGCTGAGTTCGATGTCATGATTACCCTTACCTCATCATTATCAGCCAGTGTTGATGTATTAAATGTAGACCCGGTAGCACCTGTTACTGCAGTATTGTTTACAGTCCATTGGTAGGTAGGTGCTGTTCCGCCTGTAGTGGGCGTTGCCTGGAATTGTAACAATTGCCCTGCACATCCT
>JACFNS010000101.1 GCA_019454705.1 Taibaiella sp.
AACACTTGTTCGTAACATCAGGCCAGTGGGAGAAATACGGTAAAGTCTGTGTCCGCCCCAGAACTACCCCGCAGGTAGGTGTGGAGTTTATGCTGAAACCTATGAAGTGCCCGGACCATTGCGAGATATATAAATCATCTCCCCGCTCATATAAAGACCTGCCGCTGCGACTGGCAGAGTTTGGCACGGTGTATCGTTACGAGCAGTCGGGCGAATTGCACGGGCTGACACGCGTTCGTGGCTTTACCCAGGATGATGCCCACTTGTTCTGCCGTCCTGAGCAGGTAAAAGAGGAATTCAAGAAAGTGATTGACCTGGTGCTGTATGTGTTTACCTCGCTTGATTTTGAAAACTTTACCGCACAGGTGTCGCTGCGCGATAAAGAAGACCGCAGTAAATACATAGGTGATGAGCATAACTGGGCTATAGCAGAGCAGGCGATTATTGAAGCTGCGACTGAGAAAGGGCTCAATACTACGATAGAGTATGGAGAGGCCGCGTTTTATGGCCCCAAACTCGACTTTATGGTGAAAGATGCCTTAGGCCGCAGTTGGCAGTTGGGTACTATACAGGTAGACTATAATCTGCCTGAGCGATTTGAACTGGAATATGTGGACAGTGATAATACCCGCAAACGCCCGGTAATGATACACCGTGCGCCTTTCGGTTCACTTGAGCGTTTTATAGCAGTACTGCTGGAGCACTGCGGTGGTGACCTGCCCCTGTGGCTGACACCGGTACAAGTGAAAGTATTGTCCATCAGCGATAAGTATGAAGAGTACACCAATAAGGTCTATAATGCATTGAAGGATGCAGGAATACGTGCCGAGTTGGACGACCGTAGCGAAAAAATAGGCAGGAAAATCAGGGATACAGAGCTCATGAAAGTACCCTACATGCTGATAATAGGTGAAAAAGAGATGGCTGATGGAAAGGTGGCGGTGCGTAAGCATAAAGAAGGTGACAGGGGTTCTGTGCCTTTGCAGGAGTTTATTGACGACGTCCTCAATACTGTACATGTGCAGATGAGCGGGAAAAAGCCTGTTGTAACGGCCTAATTATTAGTATACTTAAAATATTGATTGAATTAAACAAATAGCTATTTTTGCTGGAATTTTAAAAATCTTTAATGCAGAGAAGAACAAGACAACCTTTCCTGAGGAACAAACCTCAAAATGAACATCGAACTAATAGGGAAATAACCGCACGCGAAGTGCGCGTAGTTGGAGAAAACGTAGAGTCAGCCGTTTACTCTTTAGAAGAAGCACTGAAAATGGCAGAGCAACTGGAAGTGGACCTGGTGGAGATTTCTCCTACAGCTACACCGCCGGTGTGCAGGCTGATAGACTATAAGAAGTTCCTGTACGAAAAGAAAAAGAAAGAGAAGGAGCAAAAGGCGAAATCCAAGCAGTCTGAAGTAAAGGAAATCCGTTTTACGCCTAATACTGATGACCACGACTTTGATTTCAAAGCCAAACACGCATATAACTTCCTGCAGGATGGCAATAAGGTGAAATGCTATGTTCAGTTCAAAGGCCGTGCTATCATGTTCAAAGACAGGGGAGAGCTGCTGCTGCTGAAGTTTGCGGAAAGGCTTGCTGAGGTGGGTTCTTTGGAGTCAATGCCCAAAATGGAAGGCCGCAGGATGATAGCAATATTTACGCCTAAGAAAAAGTAGGCAACCATTATATACATTATGCTTATATGGGCATTAGACAAAAAAAATAAAAAAAACTTAACCCCATTTGCAAAAAATGAAATTGGTACTTACCTTTGCATTACCAAACAAGATAATCCGGGTTGAATTTCAACCTTCGATATAAGAAGTTTTCATGGTGATAGGGTTTATAGGGGCTGGCCTGTTCTCGGGCCGGCTTTTTTATTTTTTGCCTATCTTCGGCTTTCAATAGTTCAAGCGTATGCCTGTAAAAGTATTTGTATCCTTGGTCCTGGCCGTTATTATCCCCGTAATTAGTTTCAGCCAGTTATCTTCCTATGTGAACATGCAAAACCAGGTAATGGTATGGGATAAAGGGCTGATTCGCAAGATCGATTACCTGCCGACGTTAGAAATGAAAACAGGACGTACCGCAATACCTTATATAGATAATGCACGCTCCTTCAAGATATATTACGGAGGCGGTATGCGCGTTATTAATGCCGGATTTACCAACGAATTTAAAGTAAGTGACAACCTGGTTGCTTTTAAGAATAATACAGCATTGAGTGTATTTGACAAAGGTAAAACCAAACAATTATCCACTTTTTGCGAGCAGTATTACCTTGGCGACAGCGTAGTGTTGTTTTTCGATGGCATACGCAGCGAGTACAAGGCGTATTATGAAGGAGAAGTTTACCAGATAGAAGGTTTCCTGGCAGGCAACCCGCTGGAAGCTGTAAAAGTGACAGATAATATTGCAGCTTATGATAACTATGCTAACCAGTTCAGGATATTCTTCAGGGGGCAAATACTGCCCCAGGAAGACTATGCTGTCAACAGCTTTGAGGTAGGGCGGAATACAGTGGGGTATATAGATATCAATAGAAGGTTTAAGATATTTCACGACGGTGAAACCTATATTGTGGAGGACTTTCCGCCTAACTCTTACCAGGTGGGCGATAACGTAGTAGCCTATGTCTCTAATGACGGTTACTTCAAGGTGTTTTATGACAACAGTATAGAGAGCATTGGCTTTTTTGAACCGTCGGACTACAGGGTGATAGATAACATGGTATGCTATCGCGACCAAAGCGGGTATTTCAAGGTTTTTTACAAAGGAAAGATTTACAGCCTGGAAAGCTATTACCCTGAGAAATACCAGGTGCAGTATAATTCCATCGCCTATGTAAACCGTATTGGCATGTTGCGCCTTTTTACCGAAGGGGAAATATATGATGTAACCAATGCCCAGTTGGAGGACTGGCAGCTTACTTATGACGTAATAAAATACCAGGTAGGCAAAAATATGTTCCGCATCTATTACAAAGGGATGGAATACAGCGATTAGCAGTAGCGCCTGATTAACCTCAGCTTGTGCGTCCGCTTTTTCAGCGATACACTGATAATGCCCCCCTGGTCAATCTTATCTATTACAACCCGGCCACTGGTGTCTGTTGCATGTAGTATGCTGTTATTATCCAGCAATATACCTACATGCACTATTTTGCCCTCGTCGTTATCAAAAAATGCCAGGTCGCCTTTACGGGCGTGTTGCAGAAAATCTACCTCATTTCCTTCTTCCGCCTGTTGGGCTGCATCTCTTAGTATAGCTTTGCCGCACATTTTAAATGCCATTTGCGTCAAGCCGGAGCAATCAATGCCTGCAATGCTGCGGCCACCCCACAGGTAGGGGGCATTCATATACTGCATTGCTGCTTCTATTAAGTGTTTAGGTGACAGTTCTAAACTCTTTATTGTCAGTTTTTTGCCCTTGTATTTGCAGTCTTTTTTGTGCTGTAGTTTCAAGCCAAATAAATCGGCGCCCATGGGTATCCATTGCTCGTCTTGTTCATATACCAGCTTGTTCTGGTGTTTGTCTGCTATGTAGCGGGCTGTCTTGCGATAGTCTTTTTTATGGATGATGGAGAGTTGTCCTACTTTGCACCAGCCAATATAGCCATCCCACTCACAACGTATTTTGGCCCAGTCTTTCTCATTGATTTCCAATACTTCAGCCTTCTCGCCAAATAAAAGTTGATTCACCATTTCAGCTTTATGAGAGGGCTCGGCGCGAACCGGCATCAGGGAAGCATTGCAGAAAGCATAAGATAAAACCATTATATAACGAGAATCTGTTTCTGCATACAATATTACAACCTAATTAACTATAAATCAGCTAATCTTAGCCTCCGATATACCGAAATCTTTTATTAATTTCGTCCGCTAATATCAAGCCAACCCGTATTAGGTAATAATTCATATATGGAAAAGGCGGTTAGAAATGGAACAATTTCAAAGGTTTAAAGTAAAACAAAATGGAATCAGCAATATTAATTGCCGCCGTCTCGGTGGTGGCAGTCCTTATAGGTATATTTCTCGGTAAGCAAATATTTGCGAAAAACACTCAAAAACAGGTAGAAGAGGCAGAGCAACAAGCTAAAAAGATAACAGAGGACGCAAAACAACTGGCAGAAACACTTAAGGAAAAGAAAATACTGGAGGCCAAAGAGCACTTCCTGCAAAAGAAAAGCGAATACGAACAGGAAGTAAACAAGCGCAACCAGAAACTGACGGAAAACGAAACCAAGCTCAAGCAATTGCAGCAAAGCCTGAACGATAAAAACGCAGGCCTGCAGAAGCAAATTAATGAGTACAACCAGTTGAAAGAAAACCTCGACAAGCAACTGGAGGTGGTGAACATCAAACGCACTGAACTGGAGCGCCACCAGGAGGAACATATCAAACGCCTGGAAAAAGTAGCCAACCTGTCGGCTGAAGAAGCTAAGACAGAGCTGATGGAAGCTGTAAAAGAAGAGGCCCGTACCAAGGCCATGTCTCATGTAAAAGAGATAATGGAAGAGGCTAAACTCAATGCTACAAAAGAGGCCAAGAAAATCGTAATACAGACGATACAGCGTACAGCGGCTGAGCAGACTATTGAAAACGCCATTACGGTGTTTAACCTGGAAACTGATGAGGTAAAGGGCCAGATAATAGGACGTGAAGGGCGTAACATACGCGCTATCGAAGCAGCTACTGGTGTTGACCTGATAATAGATGATACTCCTGAGGCAATCATACTTTCCTGCTTCGACCCCTTCCGCAGGGAGATAGCCAGGCTGTCGCTGCAAAGGTTGGTACAGGATGGGCGTATACACCCTGCCCGTATCGAAGAGGTAGTGGATAAAACACGCCGCCAGCTCGAAGAGCAAATCATGGAGATAGGCGAGCGTACTATAATAGAATTAGGCATACACGGCTTACACAAAGATTTGGTACGCCTGGTGGGTAAAATGCGTTTCCGCTCATCTTACGGGCAAAACCTGCTGATGCACTCCAAAGAAACAGCCAACCTCTGCGCTACTATGGCTGCGGAACTGGGCCTGGGACAAAAAGTGGTAAAACTGGCCAAACGCGCAGGATTGCTGCACGATATAGGTAAAGTGCCCGATGAAGAATCAGAACTGAGCCACGCACTGCTGGGTGCCAAAGTAGCTGAGAAATGTGGCGAACATGCTGCGGTAATTAACGCAATAGGTGCTCACCACGATGAGATGGAGATGACTTACATTATTTCGCCGATAGTACAGGCCTGCGATGCCATAAGTGGTGCCCGTCCCGGTGCAAGGCGCGAAATCATGCAGAGCTACCTGCAACGTATCAAAGACCTTGAAGCCCTGGCAATGGCCTACACAGGTGTGGAAAAAGCATACGCGATACAGGCAGGCCGTGAGCTGCGTGTGATAGTGGAGGCTGAGAAAGTAACAGATGCGGACAGCGAAAAGTTGTCGTTTGAAATAGCTGACAAGATTCAGAAAGAAATGCAATACCCCGGCCAGATAAAAGTAACTGTGATACGCGAATTGCGCGCGGTGAATGTTGCCAGGTAATCTTTCTTACAATATTATAAATGTACAGCGCGGGCAGATGCCCGCGCTGCTTTTTTGCCCCTATGCTCTGCTAAAACAATCGTGCTATACAGTAATACACAGGCATGCCGATGGTAATATTAACCGGAAAAGTAACTGCCAGTGCCATAGGTAGAAATAACCCCGGGTTGGCCTTCGGTACCGTTATTTTCATGGCTGCCGGCACTGCTATATAAGATGCGCTTGCGGCAAGAATGCCAAATATGAACCGATCGCTAACCTTATGGGTAACTAAAGAGCTCGCTGCTGCAAACACGCATCCATTTATGATGGGAATAATGGTTGCAAAGGCAAAAGGAAACCATCCGTGTTTAAGCAATGTGACCAGCTTTCTGCCGCTTACAATACCCATATCCAACAGGAAAATCGCCAGGAAACCTTTGAATATGTCATTTGTAAACGGTTTTATTCCTTCGGCCTGTTCTGCATTGGCAAGATATCCTATAAGCAGGCTGCCCATTATCAGCAATACACTACCGTTGGTTAATGAGTGTTGTATGGCATGGCGTTTCTGTATTCCGTCTGTTTTTTCCTTATTGAATATTGATATCAATACCAGGCCGGCAATGATAGCGGGAGACTCCATCAGGGCCATAATGGCCACCATATATCCATGCAGCGTTTCGCCCATGCCTTCCAGGTACGATACTGCTGAAACGAAAGTAACTGCGCTCACAGAACCATAGGCGGCTGCAATGGCTCCGGCATCATAAACATTCATATACCGTTTTAGCAGGAAGAATGTATAAATGGGTATTATCAGCGCTATCGTTATACCAAGTAGTATTGACCCGAATATTTCCATGGTAAATGCTTCATGAGATAGCTCTTGCCCGCCTTTAAAACCTATAGAAAACAAGAGATAAAGCGAGATAAACTTGGAAGAGCCCGGTGGTATCTCCAGGTCACTTTTTAACTGCACTGCTATTATTCCCAGCAGGAAAAACAGCAGTGCAGGATTTGTCAGATTATCAATCAGCAGGTTGGTATTCATTTATTTTGGTTGTTGATATTTGTAATGTGAGCATAGATTGAACTTCAAATTTGGCGTCAGATTTTTCATGCTCTTGTAGCAGGTTTGTTATCTCCCGCCTGGTTTCTTCCAATTCCTTGATTCTTTTTTCTGAATGCTCATCAGGCCGGCCGAAACGTATATCGTGGCTGAAAGTTTTAAGCTGATGAAACTGTATTTTACTGTTGATAATCGCCAGTAGTATTTCCCTTGCTTCGCTTACTGTGTAGCTGCTGTCAATAAGTTTGAACTGATGCATTTGTTTATGTTTTTTTATTTGATGAATAATGTTTTACTGACCCTGTCCAAGGGAGTATCCGCGTTCCCCGTTAAATGTGTACAGGTTTTCAGTTTTTATAGTTTCTATGCTGTGTTCCTCCGCCAGGCTTAGCAATTGTATAATATCCCTTGGAGTAATTTCTGTTTCCTGTTCGGGAGAAAAGCGGCAGCGCCAGTGGTCTGTGCAGTATGTTTCTTCAAACCCGTCGGGCCACACCTTTATACCCCGGTTGGTTATCATGCTTAATTTCAGGTTATTATTGCCTATTGATTTCAATTGATGGGCGAGTGTTTCGGGCTGCTCTCCCCGCCAGTGTACAAATATGTCAACACCTGCCAGCTTTTTTGTTGCAGCCGCTTTGCGCTCATATTTGGGCAGCGTTATTTTCCTGTTGCCTGACACTGCGACAGGTTTTAATTTTTGAGGTTCCATTCCCAGTCTTTGGATGACGGCCGCGGCAAATTCCCTGGTCCCTGCTTTTTCTGTACTTAACCCTTCTGCGTATATGTCTGCGGTATGTATACCATCTTCAATTGTTTTCAGCCATGCATTTTCGATTTTTGCCGCTATATCGGCTTGCCCAATGTGTTGCAGCATCAATATGGCCCCGTTTAGCAGCCCTGATGGGTTGGCAATATTCTTTCCGGCAATATCAGGTGCTGAACCGTGTATGGCCTCAAACATGGCGCACTCCGCCCCGATATTTGATGAACCTGCTAATCCTACCGATCCGGCTATTTGCGCCGCTACATCCGATAGTATGTCGCCATACAGGTTGGGCAGTACTATTACATCAAAGTCTTGCGGTTTGTCTGCCAGTAGAGCGGCTCCTATGTCCACTATCCTGTGTTCTGTTAGTATATGCGGGTATTCGGCTGCTATTTCTTTAAACACCTGGTG
>JACFNS010000102.1 GCA_019454705.1 Taibaiella sp.
CGTTATATACTACCTGCTCAGCTGGTGCGGGTTGCTGCACCTGCTCAGTTGCCGTGTTGCTGTTGCCGCAACTGCAAGCCAGTAATAATAATATGACAGATAATAACCTCATTCTTTAAATATCGTTATCCAGTATATAGTTTTCCATAGGCCCGAAGAAGTACTGCATCCACCCGCTTTCGTGTTTGTTCATCTCTTCTTCGTTGGGCAGTCCTGTATGTGTCAGTTCTACCCTTGTAGCACCGTTTTCGGGTGCCAGTTTATAATTCACTACCGATGGCTGTACTTCTTCATCCCATTCTATCACCGTCCAGCTATACTCCAGCTCATCAGCTCCTGTCTTTATCACCTCCCCACTCGCCCAACTGTCAAACAACTCTACTTTTCCGCCTGGCCTGTTTTCAAATATCGCGTTGTTCTCACTCCATGCTTTTATCAGTTCCGGCTCTGTCAGCAGCCGCATCACCTTATCGGGTGCTACGGGCAAATAAAATTCCAGTGCCAGATCGTATGCCATCGCTTTAATTTTTTGCTGCGGCCCTCAATTCGTCTATTATCGCGTCTACTTTTTCTTTCGTCAAAAACTCGCGGTATGTTTTACCCAACTGCATCATAGGTGCATAACCGCATGCACCAAGGCACTCAGCCGGTTTTAATGTAAACAAACCATCTGCTGTCGTTTCCCCGGCCTGTATATTCAGCTTCTCTTTTATATAGTCTATTATCTCATCGCTGCCGTTGAGCATACAGGGCCCGGTCTGGCATACTTCCAGCACATACTTACCTACGGGCTTCAGGTTGAACATGGTATAAAACGTGGCCACCTCGTACACCTCAATAGGCTTAATGCTCAGCAGTTCCGCCACATAATCCATTACCGGTATCTGCAGCCAGCCACCAAACTCTTCCTGTGCAATGTGCAATACTGGTATCAATGCGCTTTTCTGCTTCCCCTCGGGGTAGCGCGCCATGATGGCCTGTACTTCTTTCAGTTTTTCTTCACTAAACTTTATCATACCCCAATCCGCCTCAGGCGGACTTTTTAATTTATTATTACCCTTCCCTCTTTAGAGGGTCAGGGGGTTACGCATCCAATTCGCCCGCTATTACGTTCAGGCTGCTCAACGCTATTATCGCATCACTCAGCAAGCCGTCTTTTATTATCTCAGGAAACGCCTGGTAATAAATAAAACATGGCCTGCGGAAATGCAGACGGTAAGCACAACGGCCTCCATCACTTATTAAATAATAACCTACCTCACCGTTTCCACCTTCTACCGAATGATATACTTCACCCTGCGGCACTTCGATTTCGCCCATCACTATTTTGAAGTGGTATATCAGCGCTTCCATCTTAGTATATACATCCTGCTTGGGCGGCAGGTGGTATTTATCCGACTCCGGTGCGTAGAAAACTTCTTTCTGCGCCGGGTCTTCTTTTTCTATCTGCCTTATTTTTTCAACAGCCTGTTTTACTATGCTCAGGCTTTCCCATATCTCCATATTGCGCACCAGGTAGCGGTCGTACACATCACCCGTTGTGCCGGTAGGTATTTTAAAGTCGAAATCTTCGTAAGATGAATAGGGCGAAGCAACACGCACATCATAGTCAACACCCGCAGCCCTAAGGTTGGGGCCGGTGAAACCATAGTTCAACGCACGCTCAGCACTGATGGGCCCTGCTCCTATGCAGCGGTCCATGAATATACGGTTACGTGTCAGCAGGTCTTCAAACTCCTTCATCACTTTGGGGAAACCCTCGATGAACTTATCAATCTTCTGCCATGCCACGTCAGAGAAGTTGCGCTCGAAACCGCCCACACGGCCAATATTGGTGGTCAGGCGGGAGCCGCATATCTCTTCATAAATTTCATATATCAATTCGCGCCACTGGAATACGTAGGTAAAACCTGTAAGTGCACCTGTGTCCACAGCTACCACCGAGTTGCATATCAGGTGGTCGGAAATACGCGACAGCTCCATTATCAGCACACGCATATAATCTACCCGCTTGGGCAGCTTCAGCCCCAGCAGCTTTTCTATGGTCATGTGCCAGCCCATATTGTTGATGGGGGCGGAGCAATAGTTCAGCCTGTCTGTAAGCGGTGTCACCTGGTAGTATGGGCGGCGTTCGGCAATTTTTTCAAAAGCCCTGTGTATATAGCCTACCGTTTGCTTGGCGCTCATCACCTTCTCACCATCTATCTCCAGTATATTCTCAAATATACCGTGCGTGGCAGGGTGTGTAGGCCCCAGGTTCAGCGTGGTCGTCTGTTTGGCCAGCGACTCATCCGATAGTTGTATGTTTTGATTGTATTCAGACATTATAGCCTAAAATCAGTTTGTTTTTTTATTGCATTCAGCCGCGGCCGAACATTTCATCATCTTTATCAGTACGCGTGGGGTCTTCCAGCGGAAACTCTTTCCTCATCGGGAAGTGCTCCATCTCGTCCACGTTCAGTATCCTGCGCAGGTCCGGATGGCCCACGAAGTTGACACCGAAAAAATCGTAAGTCTCCCGCTCCATCCAGTTAGCTGCTGAGTACAGTTCCGTTACGCTGAATACATCCGGCTTTTCTATAGGGACATACGTCTTCAGCCTCAGCCTGATACCGTCCATCATATTGTGCAGGTGGTACACTACGCTCAGCTCTTCTCCCTTTCTGTCAGGAAAATGCACACCTGTCAGGTCGGTAAGAAAGCGGAAACGCAATTGTTCATCATCATGCAGAAACTGCAATACCTGCCTGTTGAGCCTGGCAGGCATAGTACAAGTCAGCATTCCATATGGCTCTTCCCAGCCTGTAAGCTGGTCGCCAAATTGTTCCGTTAACCTGTTTTTTACTATCTCGTTGGTCAATGCCATATTCTAAGTCAAAAATAAAAGGTCAAAAGTCAAAAGTTTTAGTTTTCGACTTTTGAATGTTACTGTATGCCGTAGCTTTCGAGCAATGCTTTATAATGATCGCTGTTGCGGCGGCGCAGGCTCTCGTTATGCACCAGTTCCTGCACATGCATTACACCTTCCAATATGGCCTCAGGCCTTGGCGGGCATCCTGATACATATACATCCACCGGTATCACCTGGTCTATGCCCTGCAATACACTATAGCTGTCGAATATACCGCCGCTGGACGCACATGCGCCGATGGCAATTACCCACCTAGGCTCAGCCATCTGCAGGTACACCTGGCGCAATACGGGTGCCATCTTTTTTGCTATGGTACCTGCTACCAGCAGCACATCGCACTGGCGGGGCGTAAAACCCATACGCTCCGACCCGAAACGCGCCAGGTCGTAGTTGGAACCCATTGTAGCCATAAACTCGATACCGCAGCACGAGGTGGCAAACGGCAATGGCCACAGCGAATTTTTACGTGCCAGGCCTACTATCTTGTCAAAAGATGTAGCCATGAACCCCTCTCCGGAATAGCCCTCAGGCATTTCCGCCACTTTCACATTCGTATTATATTGTACCGGACGACCCATATCTATTTATTCATTTTCAGATTTGTGATGTACGACTTTGCCGCCAAACACAAAAATTAATCCTCCCAATCCAAAGCACCTTTCTTAACTATATATATAAAGCCACAAAGGAAGAAAGATACAAACATCACAACAGCCCAAAATCCTTCAGTACCCAGCTCACGGAAGTTGACCGCGTAAGGATAGAAAAATATCACCTCCACATCAAACAACACAAATAATATCGCCACCAGGAAGTATTTGATAGCCATGGGCTGGCGGGCATTACCTATCGACGGGATACCACTTTCAAAGGTGGTCAGTTTATCGCTGGTGCGCCTTTTGGGGCCCAGCAGGTGGGTAGCGCCTATGGTTACGGCTACAAATCCTAAGGCCACAACCAGTTGCACTACAACAGGCAAGTAATTGATAGGTGTATTCTGCTCTATTGCCAGCATTAAAATATCCATAAAATCAGGCGGACTTGTGCTTTTAATTACAATGCGAACAAAGTTAAGTGTATAGCGGGAAATAACAAGTTTCAACGAGGTTTAATCAAATATAACTTTTACATAATAAGCATTTTAGATGATACTTGTTAAACCGTATATTTGGGAACTAAATCCTGTAACACAATTGCCCAGGTTATCTGCATTAATCGTCTTATTAATAATATGTACCTGGGGGGCCGGGGCTCAAATACCGGCGGCATATAATATCAATAAATATAACGGGCTCTCAACCAATCATGTTTATTGCACCTTGGTTGACCGTATGGGGTACTTATGGCTGGGCACTACAGATGGCGTTTACAGGTACAATGGATACACTTTAAGAAAATATGATTATAATGATGGCCTGCCCAATGTGGATGTATGGAACCTGTATGAGGACAAACGAGGTAGAATATGGTTAAGAAGTATTGCAAAAGGCATTGGGTACTTAAAGGATAACCGGTATCATCCTGTTGTAGTCAAGAGCAACGGGATGAATGAAGTAATATACCCCGCTGAATTTATTGATCTTGATTCCATTCTCATCTTCTCGCAAAAAAACCCCCTTCTTCAAACCCAGGCATGGGCTTTTATCCGGAATGACACAATTGAGTTTCGACAGAAAGCTATAATGGGATACAACTCTGAGACAATTTATTTTACTCAGGATAAAATGATAATTGCAAATAATGACTCAACTCTTTACTACCCTATAGCTGCAGCACTGGATACAAACTTGTTAAAACACACACCCGTAGTCAGGAAATTTTCAACAAAACATATGGGATACCTTTCATCCCATAATTTTTCAGCCACTGTTAAGAACATTCGGTATTTTTCAAACCCTGGGCTTGACTATATTATTATTCTTGACCTCGAAAAAAATGCTATAAAAAACATATCCCTGTCCGGCAACAAAAATGAACTTATTGCTCATGTATTTCATAACAAAGACAACATATATGCTTTAACGAATCATAACGCATACTGTATAAACACTTATGGAACAATAACTGATACCATATCACTAAGCACCGAATTCCCATCTGCGTCGGTATATAATTTCAACGCTACACATTTTATCACCGATGACTTGTGGGGTAAATGCCTAAGTACAAACAATAATGGTTCTTATATCAATTATCCTGTGCTGAATGGCCCAAAGCGTCATAATATTCCGTTAGCCGATTACAGGCACATTTCCGGAATTGATGA
Organism: Taibaiella sp.; assembly: GCA_019454705.1. GTDB lineage: Bacteria > Bacteroidota > Bacteroidia > Chitinophagales > Chitinophagaceae > UBA5543. The sequence goes on from JACFNS010000102.1 coordinate 5,178, forward strand.
CACTGCCGGATATTGGTGGAATGGCTTAACGAATACTATTTCAATTGTTTCAAATGGTGTAATTAAAAAAAACATACGCATTAATAAAAAGGTGAACGTACAAAAAATCACGCCTTTTAATGCTGAAAAATCATTGTTGATGACACCAAATGAGTTGTACTGGTTATACAACGACGGAACAATTATTAATTTTTTAAGCAATGTAGACAGTTTGTATGGCTTAACATCACCACCGGAATCTTTTCTCAATACGTTTTCATCTGTACGCGATATCATAGTAATTGACAGTACAAATTTTATTTTTCAGGGGTCTGCATACGTGGGTTGTGCACACGTTACCACTGATTATAAGCTACGGAAAGTGTATACAGACATTTTCGACCCTGAGAGATGTAAAGGCATGTTTTATTACCCTGAACTTGATTGTTACATTCTGTATAATAACGATAAGCTTATACTGTATAATATTCGCACAAAAAGAAAATCCATTATTTCTCCAGACCTGTTAAAAGCAATAAAAATTCAAAGGATTGAAGATATTGTACCAGATAATTATGGCAATCTTATTATTAAAGACTATAACAAACTGATAATATTCAATCCTTGCAACGGCAGGTTTTCAACAATCCTGGATAATTACAATTTTCAAAACAGCTTTATATCCGTGCATGGTTCTACATTGTCTGTAGCAGGTATTTTTGGGGTGCTGCAGTGCAATACTACCCCACAGGGTGGTGTTAAGAATATACATAACTACCCAAATACTAAATCCTTGTTTTACAAGTATGTTTATGATGTTCAATTCTCACGCGATAATATCTTGTTGAAAACCGACAATGGAACATATATAGTATGTCCGGATAATACCGCAGGATTAAAAGGAAGTCAGAACTACAGGATTGTTATAGATAATTCCGGTCGTCTTGGCAATATATACGATGGTGACACCCTTGATGTCAATCAGGCCATTAATGCATTGGGTATTGATGTGATAAAACCAACAGGATCAGGAAACTTAATGATCATATATTCGGTTAATGGCAGTAATTATACCAATACCGGTTATCAACTAATACTGCCTGCTTTAAAACCAGGCAGTTACAATACTGTTTCTATTATTGCATCCGACGATTCATGGCGAAGCAAACCAATAAAGTTTACCATATACATTCAACCCGAATGGTGGCAGACACAAACCGCTAAAAGGGTCATATTAGTCTTATCCCTGCTCGCTTTCATTGGCTTTGTTTACCTGGTAATTGTTATGACACGCCGGTTCGTTAACCGGGCCAACGAACGCCGAAACCAGCGACGCGAACTGGAACTCAAGTCCATCTATTCGCAAATTAACCCGCACTTTATATTTAACTCCCTCAGCACGGCACAATACTTTGTAAAGAAAAACCAGAATAAAGAAGCCTTCGAACATATCAACCAGTTCTCAGACCTGCTGCGCGCCTATATCAAATCTTCCCGTGCCAAATACATCTCCATTGACGAAGAAATTGAAAACCTGGAAAACTACCTGCAACTGCAACTTACCCGTTTCGAAGAAAAGTTTGACTATACCATTAAAGTAGACAAATCAGTAAATCCCCATAAAGTAAAAATACCCTCATTGTTATTACAGCCATTGGTAGAAAATGCACTCAACCACGGTATATTTCATAGTGATAAAAAAGGCAACCTCTCTATTATCTTCAAAATAGATGGACAGGATAAAGACACATTGGTATGTATTGTGGACGATGATGGTATAGGCAGGCAAAAATCTAAAGAAATGCGCGGAAAAATCATTCGCAAGGCCGACTCTTATGGTACCATTCTCATCAAAGAACTCATAGACACTTTTAATAAGTACGAGAAAATTAATATCGAAATTGAGTATATTGACAAGCAATTACCTCAAACCGGAACGACTGTAGTAATCAGGATTAAAAACTTTACCCATGCCCAATAACATCAGCTGTATCATTACCGATGATGAACCGAAAATGGTGGAACTGTTGGCCGATACCCTGGCCGAACTTTACCCCGAAATAGAAATAAAAGGAAAGTTTACTAATTGGAAACAAGCGCTAACCGGCATTCGCTCTCTTCAAGCAGATATACTGTTCCTGGATATTTCTATGCCCGAAAAAACTGGTTTCGACCTGCTGGAGCTAATGCCCAATCTCTCTGCCGAAGTGATTTTTGTGACCGCACATACAGAATTTGCAGTAGAGGCCTTCAACTTCGATGTATGCGGATATGTATTGAAACCCATAAACGATAAAGCCCTGGTAAAAGCCGTGGACAGGGCTATTGCACGCACTTTATTAAAGAGGAAAGCGGCATCTACTGAAAATAAAGAAACTAAGATAGGCATACCCGACGACGGAGGAATACGTTATGTAAATGTAAACGATATAATTTACTGCGAATCGCAAAACAGGTACACCAAAGTAGTAACAACAGCCGGAGAAATTACCAGCTCTTACAATTTAGGACGGTACCAGGAAACACTGACGCAGGATTTTTTCTACCAGATACACAGGTCTTTCATAGTCAACCTCAACCATGTAGCCCGCTATGACACCACAGGTTTTGCC
>JACFNS010000103.1 GCA_019454705.1 Taibaiella sp.
ACGGCAGCTACTATATGGATGAGTGCCGCTATAGGCATGGCGGTAGGCACGGGCGATTATGACCTGGCAATAGCTGCCACCATTGTAGTGTGGATTATACTGGTGATATTGCAATGGGCGGAGATAATGCTGAATAATATATCAGAAACGATGACCTATAAAGTCGGGTTCGATAAGTCAACCGGAATTAAATATGACACATACTTTGAAGGGAAGGGTTATAAACTGCGGGAAATAGCCTACCATAAGGAGGGTGATATCATTACCATACACTGGACCGTAAGCGCATCGCGAAAGAAACATGAGGCGGCCATTGCCAGGCTGCTGAGTGATAAAGATATATTGGAAATGACCTATGGTTAACGCACCAGCGCCATACCCCACCGGCACAAAAGCAGCCCAATTACCAGGCTGAGTACCGTGTATACTATCGCAGTAGTTGATTGTTTGCCTGCCAGCAGCATATTATTCTCCAGCGCGAAAGTAGAGAAGGTGGTAAAAGCACCACAGAACCCCGTTGCGAGTACGAGCCAGTTGTTAGCACTTAACTGGCTGCGGTGTGCCAGCCCAAACAGCAGCCCGATGATAAAGCACCCTGCTATATTGACGAGGAACGTGCCGTACGGGAAGGCAGCCGGTATATATTTATCCGTCAGCAGCTTGACCCCGTAGCGGGCTATACTGCCAAAGAAACCACCAATACCCACCAACAGGAATGCTTTAAACATGAGTTAAAAGTAAAAATTCAAAAGCCAAAATTCAAAAGAACGTTTCCGTTCAGAATTTTGGCTTTTGAACCATTTGAGTCAAACGCCTAGGTTTTGGCTTTTGACTTTTTACTTTTGAATTAACTATTCCACCCAGTCCGCAATAAACATATTCGTTTCGCGGGTGCCCTTGTTGTTCCTGTTACTGCTGAACAGGATACGCTTTCCATCGGGCGAGAACATCGGGAAAGCATCGAAACCGCCGTCATGCGATATTTTCTCCAGCCCCGTACCATCTTCGTTAATGATGTACATATTGAAAGGGAAACCGCGCTCATACTCGTGGTTGGATGCGAAGATGATCCGTTTGCCATCGGGCATCCAGTTGGGTGCCCAGTTAGCTTTGCCCAGGTTGGTGATTTGCTTTACGTTGCTGCCGTCAGCATTGGCTACAAATACTTCCATATTTGTAGGCATTACCAGCCCTTGTGCCAACAGGTCTTTATATTCTTTCTGCTCTTCTGCAGTCTTGGGGCGAGAAGCACGCCACACGATTTTGCTGCCATCAGGCGAGAACCATGCACCGCCATCATAACCCAGGTCTTTGGTTATCTGTTTTACGTTGCTGCCGTCCAGGTTCATTACATACAGGTCCAGGTCGCCGTTGCGTGTAGAGGTGAATACCACTTTATCGCCTTTAGGTGAAATAGTGGGCTCGGCATCGTAACCGGGAGTAGAAGTCAGTTGTTTCACCACTTTGCCATCCAGGTCGCCAATGAATATATCGTAGCTGTCGTAAACCGGCCATACATACTTCTTCATTTTCTCTTTATCAGGCACAGGAGGGCATTCCTTACCTGCCAGGTGTGTAGATGAATACATCACATGCTTGCCATCAGGCATCATGTAAGAGCAGGTGGTGCGGCCCGTGCCGGTGCTCACCATTTTGTATTCAAACTTTTCGTCTTTGGTTTGTGGCAATACACCGTAGAATATCTGGTCGCATTCTATGCCCTCTGCCGGGTTAGTACGCTGGAACACAACAGTTTTGCCATCGAAGCCAAAATAGGCTTCCGCATTGTCGCCGCCACTTGTCAGCTGAATTACATTTTTGAAATGTTTCTCGTCAGAGTACACCAGGGTATTGGTATCTACATCGTGCGCCGGCATATTGCCATGATGGCTGTGGCCATGAGCTTCGTGTTCTTTTTCCGGATGCCCCTCTTCGGCAGAACCACATGCCGCAAGGAATAACATGCCTATAATGCTGTATTTCTTCATCAATTCTATTTTGGGCGCAAAGGTAGGCTTAGTGTGGCTAATGGCATATTATAATCGTAAATGGATTGTCATGAGAATGTCAGGATGTGAACCATGTCATGACCGGATAAAGAGAAAGGGCATGATTATCATGCCCTTTCTCTTATATAAATAATCGTAAAAACTATTGTTCAGTAAAATGTGCTTTAAGCGTGGTAGTATCCGGTGCAGGCTGTGCTGTAAACATTACCGTTTCGGGCAGTTCAAAGTCAACCTTACCATTCACTATGGTAACTTTAGCCTGTACATTGTCTGTGCCGGCGGCATAATACTGGCTGTTGTTAGAAATTACATTTACAGCTATACCCACCTCATCAGCAGCCAGGCTGTCCATATCTGCGTAAAATACCACTTTGTAATTACCATTAGCAGTGGGTTTGTTTTTAAAATACACTGCCACATTATTAACAGGATTGCTACCTGACGGCATAGTTTCCATAGCACCGAGGATTGTAGGTTCAATGAACATACATAAACTCATTTTGTACTTATTGCCTTTTATTTCCCATTCATTTTTCAGTGTAGTGGGTGTGGGGGTAGGGTTGTTGTTATTGTTTGGGGTAGTTGAAGTTTTATTGCAGGCATACAAACCCAATGTAGTCAGCAATACAGATGTAATGAGTAATTTCTTCATATAAAAATTTATTTGGGCGCAAAGAAAAGTCATATGTGTTTCATAGTCAATACCTTGAATTGGGTATTTTTCTATGAATAATCTTAAAACAAAGAAAGCCGATTCATACGAACCGGCTTTGCTCCTCCTTCAGGACTTGAACCTGAGACCCCCTGATTAATCCCGCACGTGCGGGACTCTAACCAACTGAGCCAATCTTTCCGTTGGTACAAAACCGGGGTCTACCAGTTCTTCAATTAAGTTTCTTGATTTCTGTTTTTTGATAAACCGCTCAATGGAAAGTGCCTCTGCTCTTGTAGCGCCTGCTTCAAAAACTGCTGAGATTTTCCATGGCCTGTATTTGGCAGTATAGGTTGTTTTATCATCTGTATTATGATGCATTACCCTCTCCCATGGGTCTTCACTATGGCCGATGTAATACTTATTAGTACGCTCGCTATATAAAATGTACAGGTAGAACATAAAACAAAGAAAGCCGATTCTTACGAACCGGCTTTGCTCCCCCTTCAGGACTTGAACCTGAGACCCCCTGATTAACAGTCAGGGGGATTTAATTTATATTGTGGTAATGAGATTTATAATTAGTTGATTTGCAGTTTTATGATTTCACATGACTATATTTTAAACCATGTAAAACCAGATTTTATGTGCAAATTATGTGCAAATTTTTGGCTAACTTTATTTCATTATGAATTTAAGCATCGTAGCCACGATAGACGACAGGTACGTCAAAAAAGACGGGACCTGCGCTATCATTATCCGCATTGGCAGGGACAACAAGACCTTGCCGATAGCAACTGGTTTTAGTATTCCTCAAAAATTTTGGGACTACAAAAAACGCCAGGTGAAAAACAGCTATACCGGAGTAACGTCAGTTATGCGCCTCAATAACCAGATTTCAGCGGAAGTTAAAGCTGCAAAAGATATCGCCCTTGATCTGCATGAGTCAGACATACTGGATACGTTATCCTTGCAGGAAATCAAGGCAAGAATAAGCAGGAGTAAGCAGGGTACATCTTTTTTTGACTATGCAGATGAAGTCATTAAAGATTTGGGAAAAGCCAACCGTATCGGAACGAGAAACGCATATAAAGATGCCGTGAATGCTTTAGGAAATTTTGCAGGTCACAGAAACCTAGGCTTTAAACAAATCACATTTGATTTTCTAAAGAGGTTTGAAACACACCATTATTCCAAGGGCAATAAAACCAATGGACTGGCCGCATACTTACGGAGCATCCGGGCAATTTATAATCTTGCGATTAAGGGTGGTGTTATCGCTGAAAAATATTATCCGTTTGATAAATATAAAATCGAAACTGATGAGACTGGCAAACGAGCGATCGAACTGGAGCTTTTGAATAAAATATTCAAGCTACAATTTGAACAGGATCATGAGTGCTTTGATGCGAGAAACTATTTCCTGATCAGCTATATGTTGTTCGGCATGAACTTCTACGATATAGCCCTTTTAAAGCGAATTAATATCATTGACGGGCACATCAAATACCAGCGTAACAAAACCAGCAAGCCCTATGATGTTAAAATTACACCGCAATTGAGCGAACTGCTCAAATATTATATCAGGGATGATAATGACTATATTTTCGACATCGTTAGGCGCGACACTCCAGATTTAATGGACAAGGATATTAAAAACGCGAGGAAACTATACAACAAAAAACTAAAAGTGATCGCAGGGTTATGTGGTATCGAGGAAAAGCTGACCAGCTATGTGAGCCGTCACACATTTGCCACTCAAGCCCTGTTTGACGAAATACCAATCAAGGCCATAAGCACTATGCTAGGACATTCCAGTGTTAAAACGACTGAAACATATCTTAAGAGCCTGCCAAGCACTATCATTAATGATTACAACGAAAGAATTTTGAACAAGCTGGGTTAGTAGCATTGTATAATCTATCGAAAACTGTCTGGTGAAGGAAAATCTTCATATCCCATGACCATAACATATCCTGTATAGTTGACATAGGGAACCCTGCCAATTCGATTTGAGGACGGTGTAAAACTACTTTTCACGTAGCTCTTTCGACCAATTTTTGTTATTAATCGGTTGTCATTTCTTATCTCTCCCAAATACCTGCCGTTGCTGGCATAGACTTCATCATCATAGAATTTACCTATATGTCTGCCATCATGTGTCCATAAATTATCGCCATCTCTATAACCAAAGTACGTACCTCCCCATGTCCATAAGTTTGACATTGCCTCTATTTTTAATGCTAATATACGATAGATGTCACTTTGTAGAAGTTTCTAGTTATTTGCGGATGCAGTATCGTCATTGTTTTCTATAGTCCTTTTACTACCTTTTTCCTGACTCTTGTACCATCTGTGCTTGTCATCTGGATGATATAATTACCTACTCGGAATTGGCTAACGTCGATTATTTCTTTCTGCAATGTTGAAATATGATAATGAATTCGCCTGCCAACAATATCAAACAATTCAATTTTTGCTCCAACATCCATTCCTTCGATAATCAGTACATCATGTGCAGGGTTAGGGTACATCTTAACCTTGTCATTCATATATTGTTCATCAATACCATTCGGCCAGGTATCTACAAACTGGCAGTAGGTGTTATCTCCGCAATTATTGGTGACCTTAACACAGATTGTATATGTACCACCCGAAGCATAAATATGGTTGGGAGAAGTTTGTGTAGAAGTATTGCCATCACCAAAATCCCACTCAATCGTACTGTGTGCACTGCCTGTATAATTGAACGTGATATTGTTGAGGGAGTTTTTTGTATAGCTGAATTTGGGCTCAGGCATGTTTTTGCAGTTGCAGGTGTTGTGTCCATACTTTGCCACAAACCAGTCGGTTTCACCACCAACGGTGTATAGGGTTTTGCTGTTAACTGTTAGCTTATTGCTGAAGTTACCACCGATATAGACGTTGTTTCTCCCATCGCTTACCGCAATTGTTGCATAAGATTCAGCGCTGTCATTTGCAAGTGTTTCCATTCCCAACACTTGCCCTGTTTGTGTATTAAGCCTCGTTATAAGGGGTCTGTATCCTGAATTGGCTGGGTAGCGAAGAGTGTCTTTACTATATCCGGGCCAAGACAAAGAATAGCCTGCAAAGTAACCTGCTAGTATTACTTCACCACTGTTTCTTAAAGCAGCCCCAACTGACCCCATAGCTGCATCAACAATGCCATAGGAAGCCCATATGTTTTTTCTACTATCACTATTCAGTTTTACGATAAAAGGAGCGCCATGTATTGTTGCATTGGTGGCAACGAAACCATTAAAGTTTGCATTTGGGTCTGTTACAGGGCCGTTGATACCACCGGATAAGTATATATTTCCTATTTGATCTAATGTAGGGCGACCAACGAAACCAGCGTGTTTAGATTGTAAATTCCATAAGTACTTTCCCTCATTGTTAAAACAAACAATAAAGCCACTACCTGGCGCAACAGAAGTATCACCCATAATAATCGGACTTCCACTTGAGAAACCGCATACATAATATTTCCCTGATTGTGCATCCCAAACCATTTTCCCACTAATGCGTTCTGTATCAAATGCCAGCCCACCCTGGAAGTTGCCGTTCCTGTCATATCTTAATACACAGTCCTGATACCATTTCCCGTAAAAAATAAATTTCGGTACTGCTACAAAACCATTTGCGTACTCACCTGGTGGAAGAAAACATAACGCATGTATATTACCTGCGCTATCTACGTCCATATCAATAACAGCCGCCTGTTGTGGATAGGTTACCGTATCGGGTTGAGGTGCGCGAACCCATTGTAAATTGCCGGAGGTATCATATTTAATGAAATAGAGTACTTTTTCTTCATTGCTGTTAATTGTAGAGTCACTATCAATATGCACAGGATATTGCGGGCCTCTAAACATCCCCACAGAAATATATACCCCATCTAATTTGTCAGTTTTTACACTTATCGCAGCATCATCTGCAGTTTGTCCTCCTAATATTTTAACCCAGCGCAAAGTGCCATTGCAGCGAAAACTGGCAAGGCATATGTCCATTTCTCCAAATCCTGCCTTGCTCTGACCTGCAATGTCTATGTTGTCAGATTTTACATTAGCAAGGATATAGACATTCCCATTAACATCTGTAGCCATATCTTTTACTTCTTCCCAATTGCTGGAAGAAACGGACTGCGGGCTACCGCCCCTGTCACCCCATTGCCAGCTTTGGGCGTATAAGCCACTCCCGTTCTCTCCGAAAGAAAGGACTAATAAAGTAAATAGAAAAAAGAAAACTCTTCGTATGCACACCATGCTCCATAATTATTGTGGGGGTTGCCCCTTCACTACTTTCCCCGTCATTCGCTGTCCATCAGTACCGGTTAGCTGGATTATATAATTACCTGCGGGCAGGTGGTTGATGTTTATCATTTCTCTTTCTGCTTTTGAAATACCCTGATATACATTCCTGCCTACAATATCGAACAATTCTATTTTGGCTCCGACATTCATTCCCTCGATAATCAGAACATCATACGCGGGGTTTGGGTAAATCTTAACCTCACCCCCTAACATTCGCTCTTCAACACTATTCGGCCATGTATCTACAAACTGGCAATAGGTATTGTCTCCGCAACTGTTTGTAACCGTCACGCATATAGTATAAGTGCCGCCGGATGTATAAATGTGGTTGGGAGAAGTTTGAGTGGAAGTATTGCCATCGCCAAAATCCCACTCTATTGTGCTATGTGCGCTTCCTGTATAGTTGAAAGTTATATTGTTAAGTGAATTTTTTGTGTAGCTGAATTTAGGTTCGGGTATGTTTTTACAGTTACAGTTGTTATGCCCGTATTTAGCAACAAACCAATCCGTTTCTCCTCCTACACTATATAAGGTTTTGCCATTGACGGTAAGTTTGTATGTTATTTGACCACCTACATATACATTGTTTCGATTATCACTGATAACCATATTCGAGTATGTTTCATTACTATCCGTTGATAATGTTTCCATACCTAAAACTTTCCCAGTTTGAGTACTAAAGCGAGTTATATGTGGTCTGTAACCGGTATTTGGTAGATAGAAAAAAGTATCTTTTGTATAGTTGTGCCAAGCCAAT
>JACFNS010000104.1 GCA_019454705.1 Taibaiella sp.
TGCTGTAGATGTAGTTTATACCGCTACTCAGGAATAATCAAGATTGTCTCTCTCGTTGTAATATTAAGCGGCCCCGTAAGGCCGCTTTTTTTATTTAGCCGCTTGGCCCCAAAAGTTGTTAATTGGTTGTTAACGGTTTGCAAACCGATGGTTAACGAGCAGGAGTTTCTTTAAGAGTATTGGCAACCTGCACATATTTGCATGCATTACGATTAAAATATCAGCAGCATATAGAGGAAAGAGAATAGCTGCACTAAAAAAGGGATTAGCAACAGTAAAAAGATTTGATGTGAGGCAGTATATTCTGCATGGCATTTTTTTAAGAGTCTCTCTCTTATCCCTTATATACAGAAGCCCTTTTCAGGGCTTCTATTTTTTTCAATAAAAAGAGCCCACGCATACTGCAGTGGGCCCGGTTTAATTTATTAATATACTCAATTACATGCTTTGACCTGCAACCAGGTGCACCTGCAGGTTCACCTCTGGGCGGATGAATTTATCTCCCAGGCTCTGATCATTGCCATACACTATATTCCACTGTGTACGGTCGATGTTGAAATTAGCATCAGCAGTTATCTTATCGCCATCCTTCACTACCCTGGCAGGGAATGTTATGCTTTTGGTTACACCTTTCAATGTTAGGTTACCTGTAATAGTATGGGTTGCGTCCTTCATTACAAGTTCATCATTGTTCTCAACACCCTCAGTCACGCTTGTTATTTCAAAGGTACCTTCAGGGTATTTTTCTACATCAAAGAAGTCTCCGCTTTTCAGGTGTCCCTGCAGCTTGGCATTACCTTCAGCGTCCTGATCGACGGGTGTAACGCTGCTTACGTCTATAATGAAGCTTCCGCCTTTTAAGTCATCTCCGGAAACAATAAGATTACCATCTTTAAGTAAGAATGTACCATTGTGCCGGCCTACGGGTTTTGTTCCCACCCACTCAATTTTACTTTCAGCCAGGTTAGCCACATAGGGTGTCCCTGAAACCTCTTCTACATTCTGCGCATCTGCTGTTTCCGCATTGTCAGCCTTTGGCGCATCGGTGCAGGCTGCAAAAAACATACTACCTGCAAAAATCGATAATAATACTTTTTTCTTGTACATACATTAATTGTTTAGACACAAATATATGATGAATAGTGTTTTATATCGTATATTTTTGTGCTAAAGATTATCTATAGGTGTATAATGAAAATAATAACAGCCGTCGAATTAAAAGGTTTGAAAGAAAACGCTAAAACTTTGTTACTGCTGGATGTGCGTGAAGAATGGGAACATGCAGCATATAACATTGGCGGTATTAATATTCCGCTCGGGGAACTGTTATCGCGCAAAGGGGAAGTGAGTAATGATATGGATTGCATCGTGTATTGTGAAAAGGGTATTCGTAGCGCAATAGCCATACAAAGGCTGGAGGCACATGGCTACAACAAACTGGTAAACCTTGATGGCGGTGTATCTGCATTTAAGAAAACAGGAGACGCTAAGCAATAATAGTATAGACACAATAGAGCGCTCAATATCACGATTGTTTCTTAATTTAGGCTCATGCAGGAATTAACCTACACGGAGGAAAATTATATAAAAGCCATATATACCATCCAGGACAGGAGCGACTCCGGAGAGGCTTCTGTAAATGAGATAGCCGAACGCATGCAAACCCGCCCTGCTACCGTTACAGATATGTTTAAAAAACTATCTGAAAAAAGCCTGATACATTACGAAAAATATAAAAAGGTGCGTCTTACCGAGGCTGGTACCAAAATCGCGCTAACTATACTGCGCAAGCACAGGCTATGGGAAACATTTTTATGCAACAAACTCAACTTTTCCTGGGACGAGGTGCATGAAGTTGCAGAACAGCTTGAGCATATCCGCTCGCAAAAGTTGATAGATAAAATGGATGAATTCCTTGGGTTTCCTGAATATGACCCGCATGGCGACCCTATACCCAAGCATGATGGCGCAATGCCTTCCAGCAAATCAATTCCCCTTAGTGAGATGCCTGAAAATATCCCTTGTGTATTTGTAGCCGTAAACGATACGTCCACAGCTTTCCTCCAGCAACTAAAACGTTTCAAACTTGAAATAGGAAGCGAGCTGGTTATTACCGAACGTATGCCTTACGACAAAAGTGTGTGGATTAATAATAAGAACGGCGATAGCTTTCAGTTGTCTGAAAAAATTGCAGGCAACATTTACGTAGTATAATTATTTCTTAATCGGCTGCTTGTATATAGGTACCGTAGAGCAGGTTTCACCATACATCAGTGATTTTACAACCGGCCTTAATTTTTCAGTAGCTGAGACATAGGCTGTTGCCGGAACTTCTTTATCACCACATCCTTTCAGCACCACCCGTTTGTCTACATATTCTTCAGTGTCAATATTACTGATATTGTCCGATACCAGTTTATTATATAATTCTGAGGCTGTACCGAAATATAAGCTTTGTGCAATGGGTTGCATATAGGATGCGATAAGCATGTACGCCCATACAGGCACTATTGCGTCTACAGAGCAATGTATAGCGATATACTTACCTGCATATTGCTCCCAGTCGTGAGATTTCATTGATTCCCTGAAATCTTTTTCCTTCAGTATCATTTCCCTGAACAGGAACGGCTTGATATCAAAAGCTACAACACTGCTCATATCCGGCAGGTAATTAGCCAGGTCTATGGTCATAATACCACTTTCAGCCACCTTGTTCACTATAGCATCCATATTGCAAAGTTACGATACATGCAGGCTAAAAAGAAAACAGCCGCACTGTGGTGCGACTGTTTTTAATGATATACACTTAAATTCGTTTTATATTAAAAATTCTCGGGGTTGTACTTGAGTTTTGCTTTGTTTTTAAGCAACTCTGTTATTTGAGAAGAAATGGTATTCCTTGCTTCCATTTGCATCATTTGCCTTTCGCGAGTTACAAACGTAGTGTCTTGCTCAGGCTTGCTGTACCTGGCTTTGACTGTTATGAAATATACCCCGGTTTGCTCCAATATTGGCTTTGACAATGTATTTGGCTTTAACCCATCATAAAAGCTGTATCCTACAATCTTGGGCGCGTAACCGGCAGCAGGCGTAAAGGAATTATTGCCCCTAATGCTGTCTAATGTAGTAACCTGTACTCCTGCAGCAGTAGCTATTTCTGCCAGCGATTTTTTACCCTCATACTTCTTTGCCAGTATTTCGGATTTCTTACGGCTTTTTACAATAGGCTCTATATTGGTACGGAGTACTGTATCCAGTTCCATCATACCCTTTTTCCTTATCGAAGTTAGTTTTGCCACTACATATTTACCAGTAAGCTGGAAAACCGGTGACACATCGCCCACCTCGGCTTTGTACATCCATTTGATTACATCCCTTGAAGGGCCAATTCCGTAAACGGTAAAGTCTGCAACCTTAATGTTATCAGCAACCAGCTTTTGAAATTTGTTCTTATTTATTTCATCATCAAAAGCCTTGGCCGATGTACTATTACCAGCAAACTCTGTCGCTTTTGCATACACTTCGTTTTCTGTTTCGTCGCCGGCGTACAGTTGTTTAGAAATTACAGCCAGCTTAAGCGCTTCATTGTATTGGCCATGGTTCAGTATTTCTATATAGTGATAGCCCGAATAACCATTGCTTTCAACTTTCACTATAGTTGTCTGTCCGGGCTTGTTTTCAAATACGAAATCACTGAACTCTTTAACAAGGCTGTTCTTCTGCGCAAACGGGAAAGTATATTCACCTGCTGTTTCTTTACTACCTGCGTCGTCTGAATATTTCTGAACCATTTCCGCAAAAGGAGCTCCTGCTTTTATTGCTGCTGCAACACTATCGATCTTTTTCTTGGCAATGCTGTCTTCCAACACAGCTTGTCCCCTGTCTGCAGTTTTTATAAGTATATGCCTGCATTTTACCGAATCGGGGTACATTTTTTTATCGAGCACCTTTACCAGTTTGTACTCTTCATTTTCGTAAACAGGACCAAACACTGTGCCGACCGGCATTTTATATACCGAGTCTGCATACAATGATTTGTAATCAGCTTTCATCAGGTATGCTGCGTTGAATGGCTCTTCTGAGTTACGGTTCACAAAGCTTTCCACATCGGCAGTAGTTGCAAATTCTTCTTTTACTTCGTTAAGCACACCCAATGCACGGGCAGTATCTTCTGCAGCCGGCAATACATTGAAAGCTACATATTCCATGCTGCGTGTTTCTTCCTCGTTAGAATATTCAGCTTTGTGCTCCTCCATATATTTTTTGTAGTCCGCATCTGTCAGCTTTACCTCTTCATCGCTCACCATTTCGTAGTTAAGACTCACAAAATCAATATTTGCCATAGAAGCTTGTTGCTTAGCACGTGCTTCTACCAGGAACTTCGGCATATATACCGCAGCATTAAAGAGCGTGTTATATTTCTTAGAAAGTGCGCTGCGCAATATGTATGATTTGTATGTTTCCCAATGCTGGCGTGCCTTACCGGTAGGATCCAGTTGGTCCACCTGCTGTTCAAACAATTTCACATACTGAGGATCAAACATTTTAGTATCCGGGTTCTGAAAAGCCTGGTAGTTTTTTACACCAGCATCAGGATCATTGCCGTATATCATATCCTTTTTCTCAGCCTCTGTAACAGTAAGTCCCAGCTTTTCAGCTTGTTCAGCCACCAGTTGTTCCTTTATCAGCTCTTCCAGTGCCATTGAGTTTAACTGAGCGCGGAAATTATCATCAATTGTTTGTGAACTACCATATAGTATTTCATAATCTTTGGTGCGTTGACTATATGCTATATAATCAATCTCTTCGCCATTTACTTTTACTACGCTGGTATCTTCGCCAAACAAATTGCCGCTTCTGCTGCTGAGGGCATCCATTAATATAAATGCTACCAATGCCAATGCAATAACCCCACCTGCGAGTTTTGCATATTTCGTCCTGATTTTCTGTATTACAGACATATAATAATAGGTTCTGACTTTTATTGTAAGGACGGCAAATTTATATGAAAAAATGTGATTTTGCCTACGGGAGGGCTTTTTAATGTATTATTTATAAAAATAAGCATCTTGTCGGGCCTTATAAGCGAAAAAATATATAACTATCAATTAGTTATTCAAGATATGATGTGAAAATCGGTTGATAAGCATCTATTAAACCTACGGGTTATCCAATATTTATAAATTATTAATGCAAGATTATTTTTTTGTTATGTTGATAACCCTGTTTTTCCACAGTAAATCAGCATGTTGACAATTGCCTATTTTCCAACAGACTGGTTTATTCACATAATCAGGTTTTTAGTGAATAAACCCGTTTTATGCTTATTTATCATGTGGATAATCATTGAATTATGCGGGTATTAGTACACTTCGTTAACTTTGCAATAGTAGTAAGAAAATGATACCCCCATATCCACACACCTAATTAATAATAGTTCTTTTTTTAGAAAGCTTTTTTATTATTTATTAAAATGGTTGATAACATCGATTTGGCCTCCCAGGTAGTTGAAAAAAATGGATTTCTGGATATAGATATTGATCCTGCGTTAGACCTGTTTGCAGAAATAGAGAAACTTAAGAAGGAAAAGAATGCCATACTGCTGGCACACTATTACCAGGAGCCTGATATACAGGATATAGCTGATTATATTGGAGATAGCCTGGGCCTGGCGCAAAAAGCAGAATCAACAGATGCAGCCATGATCGTGTTTGCGGGCGTACATTTTATGGCTGAAACTGCCAAGATCCTAAACCCTGACAAAAAAGTACTGTTACCTGACTTAAAAGCCGGATGCTCACTAAGCGATAGCTGTCCACCTGCTTTGTTCAAGGCATTTAAAGATAAACATCCTGAACACTTGGTCATTTCTTATATCAACTGCTCTGCAGGAATAAAAGCGTTGAGTGATATTATCTGCACATCTTCAAACGCAAGGGCTATCGTAGAGAGTTTGCCGGCGAACCAGAAGATTATATTCGCACCGGATAAAAACCTGGGTGCATATATAAACAAAGTTTCAGGCAGAAATATGTTGCTGTGGAATGGCGCTTGTATGGTTCACGAATTATTTTCCATAGAATAGATTACAAGATTAAAAGAGCGGCATAAGGATGCATTGTTCATTGCGCATCCTGAATGTGAAGAAGCTGTCTTACGAGTTGCTGATTTTATTGGCTCAACTACACAACTGCTTAACTATACCAAGAAAAGCAAAGCAAATACTTTTATAGTAGCTACTGAAACGGGAATACTACACCAGATGCAGCAATTATCCCCTTCAAAGACCTTTATACCTGCACCACCAGACAATGCATGCGCATGTAATGACTGTCCGCATATGAAGTTGAATACACTTGAGAAGCTATACTTATGCATGAAGTACGAAATTCCTGAAATAACTATGGAGGAACATTTGCGTATAGCTGCAAAGAAACCAATAGACAGAATGCTGGAACTTAGCAGGCAATTAGGTCTTTAATACCAGTTGTGTCAGAAAAACCTTAAATGGGCTAAAATAAGCTCATTGTTTTTGTTTTCAAGGCAAATATTCAGTATTTTGGTACACTAATATATTTGTATAACAGAAAAAGGGAATACTATGACAAAATTCAACTTTTTATCTTTTGTATTGCCGATAGCTATGGCTTTACCTATAGCTGCAGCAGCACAACCAAGGATGGGTGCATGGGGCGATTCAGCTGATGCAACCAGGAACAACTATTACATTGATTATGTAGGTGGGCGGGTAAATATAGCCAGCCCAGCATCAATTGCGGGACCGCTTATCCATACTATTTCAAATGATGGCAACGGTGCAGCCGGCGAATGGGGAGAATCTATTGAAGGTCTATCAAGCCCTATTTTGAATGTTAATATAATAAAAGCTGACCCCTATGAAGCATGCGGCCCCTTAAACAATGCCGGTGCAATATCAGGGAATATTGCATTGATAAAAAGAGGTAATTGCGAATTCGGACAAAAAGCTTACCAAGCACAACAAGCCGGTGCTGTGGCAGTAATTATTGTTAACCAATTCCCTGGCCCTCCAGTTGGCATGGGAGCAGGCTCGCAAGGTACCCTGGTTAATATTCCGGTTATCATGGTTTCAGATGTAGATGGTGCGAAGATAGAGGCTGCTTTGGGAAGCGGCGGTGTAACCATGAATATGGCTATATGGAGCAATGGTTATACAAACGACTTAGGGTTTGTAGACAGGGGCCTTTCTCTGTGGCATGCATTCTCTGTTCCATGGTCTCAGGTAAATGGCGGCACCAGTTCATTGCAGTACAATGGTATAACAGGTGCAGTTGTTGCAAACTTTGGTAGCGGTACTTCTAACAATACTAAAGTGAAAGCTACGCTGAGCTGGACACCTACAGGTGGTACCACAACTGTTGTAAGAACAGACTCTGTAACGATACCCGGCAATTTTGCTCCATCTGATTCTATCTATTCACCTTTCGTAGATGGTGGTTATAACCTGAATCCATCAGGTACCGGACGTTATGACGTTGAGTATGAATTGATACCTTCGTTCACTGATGATTATCTGGGTGACAACAAAGCAACTTATTCATTCTATGTTGATAACCGTATTTTCTCAAAAGGTAGATATGACTTCAATAATCAAAGACCATTTATAGGAAGTGGTTCAAGGTTTGCCAGCGGCAACAACTTCTTGTGGGGGCCAATGTATTATATGGAGAAGGCAGGTTATCAAATTGAAAACGTTAAGTTCTCTGTTTC
>JACFNS010000105.1 GCA_019454705.1 Taibaiella sp.
ACGGTTTTTTGAGGGCTTTTCAAAAAATTGACCAGTACACCTTCCAGGGCTCTTTCGAAGGTTGGCTCAGAAAAATAGTTTTTCACTCGGTATCAGACTATGTGAAGCAGAATACACGTTATTCTGAAAAGATATTGCTGGTGGAAAAAGATGAGTATGTGCATAAAGACCACGCTGACAAGATGTATTACGAGCAACTGCTGCAACTTGTGCAACAATTGCCGGATGCTACCCGTTCAGTATTCAATATGTACATTATGGAAGGGTTTTCGCACAAAGAGATAGGTAAGATGTTGGGCATCAGCGAGGGTACCTCTAAATGGCACCTTTCTGAAGGACGGCGGATGCTGAAAGATAAAATTGAAAGGTTACAATTGCATTATAAAAAATAAAATTTTATCCCATATGGATAAAAACATGATTAAGATAGACGATTTGCTGCGACAGCGCCTTGGCGATGCCGAGGAGCAGGAGCGCCCGGGAGCCTGGCTCCATATGCGGGACCTCCTGGACCAGCAAATGCCTGTGAAGGGGGTTCCGGGAGGCGCTTTTAACTGGCGCCGCATGTTTGGTTATTTAGGCGCATTGGTATTGCTGCTGGCAGTGTCTGCCGGTGGTTACCAGGTATTACATTCTTTCAACTCCGAGGCTCCGCTGGCTGCTAAAACAGGTGCGGGTAATCCGGCCACACCGTCAACCGGCCTGGCAGGGGTAGCATCTGATGCTGCTTTGCCACAAGAGCTGCAGGAAAACGCCATTGCTACTGAAGAACAGGAAATAGTAGCTGGTAATGCAGCCCAACCCGGAATTGCACCAACACAACAGATACAACAAACGGTAACAACCGATGCATCTGTTACTGACAATAAAAAAGGTGCTGCCAACACAACAAATAACAACAACCAGTTTAATAACAGCAATAATCAGCAACAGGCAATAGTTGCAAACAATACTACATCTATAGAAAAATCGGTTAGTAACGTAACAAAGAACAACAAAACGGATATCACACCTAATTCGGGTAACACTGCAACAAGTGCCAAGGCAGGTAATGCGGCAAATGACAAACCAATGGTGAGCAAGGCTACTGGTCAAAATAAACAGGAGCCCGGTGCAAGCCAGTCTGTTGCCGGCAACAATACAACCGGCAATAACGCAACAAAAAACAACAAATCAGCAGAGCCGACCCACCTGGAAAAAGAAGTGCCTTATCAGAAAATAGAAATACAGGAACGCGAGGGCAAAAACGGCCTGGTGAAAAAAGATACTATTTTCAATGGCGAAGATGTGATGAAAGTGAAGGTGCCCAACGACAAAGAACTGCTGGCGCTCAACAAAAAAGATGATAATAATAGTGGGGCGAATATGAACCCCGCAGCAGCAGCCCCGTCGGCCAACAAAGAAGTAAGTGAAGAAAATGCGGGTATGCAAAAGCTGGGCGACCATAAAGTAGCCAGCAAAAAAATGCGCAACTACAATTCCAACAGGTTTGAAGAAGTAGTACGTAATGCTAAGTTCAGGATGGGAGCTATTAAATTCTACCCCGGTATAGTGGGGGGTATTAACGGAACGCTTAATGGTAATCTTGGTGTACATGCCGGCCTTGCAGGCAACCTGTCTGTCAGCGACCGCTGGAGCATACTGGCAGAAGTGAAGTACGCGCACAGGCTCAATTTTGCTAATGACAAGAAGATTCAGGACGACTATATTACAAATGTCAAGTTTGCCAATGTCAATGGACAGGGGGTTTATACTTACGACTCCATGGAGCACTACTACAACTTTGGCAGCTATGCAAGCCTCGAGTTACCATTAATGGTGACATATAGCAAAGACAGGTGGGTGTACATGCTTGGTGGAAACTTCAGGTACAACTTCAGGATAAGCAACCTGCAGGAAGTGGAACAGCGTTACTTGCTGGAGCAATCACTGACATCTACTACAGAACCCAAGTTCTCTACGGAAAAGCAGATTTTACTGAGCGACTTTACTCCATCGATGAACATAGCTCCGATGTTGGGTGTTGGTTACCAGGCTTTGCCGGGTTTGAGGTTAGACCTTCGTGCCAGCAAGTCTGTATGGAACAACTCTACAACGTTCGGCCAGAAGGAGATTTCAAAAATCCTGTACAATACACCACAAGTACAGTTTAACATAACTTATCGCTTCAGAAGTACCAAGCCATACAAACGCGCTCAATAACAGGTAAATGATATAGAAAATCTCAACAGCCGTTACATTTTGTAGCGGCTGTTTGTATTATACCGCCCATGTGAAAAATGTAGCTTAATTTGCTTTTATTTACAGTGGGCTGTATAAACGCTAAATGATGAATATTGTAATAACAGGTGCCAGCAAAGGGATAGGATTTGAAACAGCATTATCACTTGCCGGAAACAGCCGCAATCATGTCATCGCACTGTCGCGCGATGCCCAAGGCCTTGCAAGACTGGCAAAAGCAGCGGCTGACAAAGGGTACAACAACCTCAGTACCTACCCGGCAAACCTGCTGAACCTTACGGCAAAGGACGTTCAAGACATCTTTGCTGAATATAAGCAGGTTGATGTGCTGGTAAATAACGCAGGAATATTAATCAATAAACCCTTTGCTGAAACTACTATAGAAGATTGGCAGTCGGTCTTTAATACTAACCTTTTTGCTACTGTCAACCTTGTGCAGTTGTTATTACCCTATATGAGCCACAATGAGTTGTCGCATATCGTAAACATAGGCAGCATGGGTGGCTTTACGGGAACCAGTAAGTTTAATGGTTTAAGTGCATATAGTGCCAGCAAAGCTGCGTTGGGCAACCTGGCAGAAACACTTGCTGAAGAATTGAAAGAATACAATATTCGTGTTAACTGCCTGGCTTTGGGTTCGGTGAATACTTCTATGCTTCAGGATGCTTTTCCAGGCTATAAAGCTCCTGTAGACAGTGCTGATATGGCGAAGTTCATAGCTTACTTTTGCCAACAGGCGCATCATTTTATTAACGGTAAAATCCTCCCTATATCTGTGACCACGCCATAATGTTATTTGATATTATTTCGGGGAGTGTCAAGTATCGTAAATGAATCTTATCAAAACAACGCGTCCCAGTCATTATCCGTGTAAGCTCCACTGTTGTCTGCAGACACCATATTGCGCTCGTCCTCCAGTTCATAGTAGTTCCATATCTGACCATCTCCTTCGTTAACAAACATCCTTTCGCCTAAAAACACGAAACCACTTTCGGCCAGATACTTATCAAATTTAGAGACGGGAATTGCCCTTGCGCAAATTTTATCCATTTTCAGGTTATCGAACGCATCTGTGATGAGCCTACTTAATATCGCCGGAACCAGGTGCTCTTTATCCGGGGAAACATTACAGACAATTTCGTAAACGCCGGTTTCTTGCAGGAAGTGGAATCCTCCGATACCGATTGCTACATCCCCGGGCAGATATATGCCACCGGGGGCAATGCCATGTTCTATCCTGTGTTCTTCCAGCAGCTCAATAAGTTCATTAGCTGCAAATGTGATAGAAGGATTCAAAGTCTGCTTTGACGGATTGTCAACCATTGCTCCAAGTATCATATTGAGTTGCTGTTTATCGGCATCGGCAAATTGCCTTATCTCGATATCCCGGATATCCTGTTGCATCTTGCTTTTTTTGAGTGGGACATAAAGATACTTATTTTTTGACATATATCTATGGTTTTAGGCGCAATTTGTATAGTGGCAATAATGTATTGTCATACATAAGTATTATTTAACGTTTCATCCAAACCATTGGCACGGTTTTTACGTTTATATATGTAAACACAGCTACTATGCGTTTAAAAGTATTGTTGACCGGAAAAGACAAATTCAGCCAGGAGGCTGACGCTGAACTTTTGAGGGAAAGAGGCTTCCTCGTGTACAGGTGTGATGAACACGTTATCAGCGATATGATAGAAGAGTTGAAGCCGGATGTGCTGATAATCAATCCGACGGAAGATCAGCCCTCTGCAGGTAATTTGTACAGGCGTTTGCTTAAAAGTATAAAATATGCTGCCCTCCCGCTGATATATACTTTGTCTGAGGATGATACGTATATAGTAAACAGCAGGCGCAACATCAGGAATAAAACCAGCTATATTGTTGATAATATCATTGACGGTATTAAGGCGGCTCTGAATACGAATAACAACAGGGGCCTCAATAATCTTCGCCTTAAAATTGCATCCTAATCTTTATCAATAGAATACCTCCCGGGGCCTAATATGAAAAGACCAAAGAATGCGAAGGCCAGCTCTATAGAGTGATAAGACTTGCTGAACGGGTCGCCGCCCATAATGTGTTTGGTAGCCGCCACTACCATAGTGATGAACAACAGAAGTGCAGCAGGCCTGGTCATATAGCCAATTACCAATAACAATCCCCCAACAGACTCAGCGAAAGCAGCCATAAAACCCCAGAATTCAGGTGCATAAGTAATGCCGAAGTTTTCCATAGCCCCACCCAGCTTTGCCCAACGCTCAGGCCCATCCAATAATTTAGGATAGCCATGTAATACCATCATAGCACCAATACCCGCACGCATTACCAGCAATGCAAAATTTGAATATTTACCCAGTTTGCTAAACATAGCCATAGGACGAAAAATTGTATGGAAAAATACAAATTAAGTTATTCCTGTATGATTTTTAGCAGAAGATATTATCCACCGTGGGTGTACAGTAGGGGACAATAAGAGCCCGCAATTGCAGGCTCTTATTGTCTCAATGAATTTGTTAGTTACTTACGAATAGCAGCAATGCCCGGCAGGTCTTTGCCTTCAAAGAACTCCAGCATAGCACCACCTCCGGTAGATACATAACTTACATCGTTAGCAAAGCCGAATTTGTTAACCGCTGCAACACTATCGCCGCCGCCCACTAATGAGAAGGCACCGGCTTTGGTAGCGGCAACTACCGCTTCAGCTATCGTTTTGGTACCATGCTGAAACTTATCCATTTCAAACACACCCATTGGGCCGTTCCAGAGAATGGTTTTGGATTCTTTTACCACCTTGCTGAAGGTATCGCAGGCTATAGGGCCTATGTCCAATCCCATCCAGCCGTCGGGTATTTCAGTATTGGCCGATGATGAAGTATCAGCATCAGGAGCGAACTTGTCGGCCAGTATACTGTCTGAAGGCAGGTGTATGCATACGCCCTTAGCCTCAGCCTTTTTCAACAGGTCGTTGGCCATGTCCAGGCGGTCGTCTTCGCAGAGCGAATTGCCTATTTTGCCACCCTGTGCCTTGAAGAAGGTATAAGCCATGCCACCACCTATGATGATGTCGGTAGCTTTCTCCAGCAGGTTTTCTATTATCAATATCTTGTCAGACACCTTGGCGCCACCTATTATGGCTGTAAAGGGTTTCTGCGCTTCGTTCATTACTTTCTCGGCAGCATCAATTTCACCTTCCATCAGCAGGCCAAACATCTTGTTATCAGCATCAAAGAAGTCTGCTATAACAGCAGTAGAAGCATGAGCACGGTGTGCTGTGCCGAATGCATCGTTTACGTACACGTCACCCAGCTTAGCCAGTTTCTCAGCAAAATCGCGGTCGCCGCCCTCTTCGTGTTGTGTAAAGCGCAGGTTTTCCAGCAGCAGCACTTCTCCTGTCTGCAGTTCGGCTGCTTTCAGTTGAGCCTCATTGCCTACCGGGTCGGTAGCGAAGTGAACTTCCGTGTCCAACAGGCTGGCAAGGTGGTCTTGTATACGCTTGAGGGTAAAGTCTGCGAAGTCTTTAGAAGGGTCTTTTTTGATCTCCTTCAGGGGGCGTCCCCAGTGGCTCATTACTATTACGCTACCACCGTCGGTCAATATCTTTTTAAGTGTAGGTACTGCGGCACGCATACGTGTATCGTCTGTTATCTTACCATCCTTTATAGGCACGTTAAAGTCAACGCGTACCAATGCTTTTTTGCCGCTGAAATTGTAATTGCTGAATTTGCTCATATACTATTCTAATTCAATTATAGTTTTATTAAACTCTGTTAACAGCTTCAATGCTTCGTCAATATGCTGCTTGATAAACGCCCACAATTCCTTGTTGTCACAATTACCCTTCCTGATATAAATAAGCTTAGGCGGAGCACCGTAATAACTTATCAATTCAGGAAAATCAGTGTCTTTTGAAATAACAATTACATTTCCCTGTTGTTTTGCTTTCAGGAATATTTCCTTGTCATTTAGATTGGTTATCCCCGATTTATATGCTGATACAACTTTGTAACCTGTGTATTCACCCAGCCATTTAGCAATAACAGGCGACAGGTGTACGTCTAACCAAATCTCCCAATCAGGCTGCATGCAGGATGATGGTGTTTTTCAGACGTGATGAAGCAAAGAGTATAGCCGCTTGTATGTCTTCCTTTTCAAGAATGGGATGCTGCGCTAAAATCTCGTCCACCGTCATACCATTACCCATCATTTCCAGTACGTCATTAACAGGAAACCTCATGCCCCTGATGGTAGGCTTGCCGCCCATCAACCCGGGTATGATAGTAATCCGTTGTAACAGTTGTTCAATTTCCGACTGTGACATACAATTTTGCTTTCTGCAAATATAAACAAAAGACCCCGCAATATGCGGGGCCTTATATTGCGTTTGTCTTACTTGCTTATCAGTCCTGCAAAGTGCTTAACAGTGCGCACCAACTGAGATACATAACTCATCTCGTTGTCGTACCAGCTGGCGGTTTTTACCAGTTGTGTA
Organism: Taibaiella sp.; assembly: GCA_019454705.1. Taxonomy (GTDB): domain Bacteria; phylum Bacteroidota; class Bacteroidia; order Chitinophagales; family Chitinophagaceae; genus UBA5543. The sequence goes on from JACFNS010000105.1 coordinate 6,734, forward strand.
TCGCCTACAGTCATTACTTTGGTTTGTGTAGCATCGAACAGTGAACCGTAAGATGTACCGATTACATCGCTTGAAACGATTTCATCTTCAGTATAACCGAAGCTTTCGTTAGCGGCAGCTTTCATTGCAGCGTTGATTTCTTCTGCGGTTACTTTCTTGTTCAGTACAGTTACCAACTCAGTTAAAGAGCCAGTGATGGTTGGTACACGCTGAGCGCCACCGTCCAGTTTACCTTTCAGGTTGGGCAGTACCAGGCCTATAGCCTTGGCAGCACCTGTAGAGTTGGGTATGATGTTGGCAGCTGCTGCACGTGCACGACGGAAGTCGCCTTTGGGGTGTGGAGCGTCCAGTGTGTTCTGGTCGTTGGTATAAGCGTGGATAGTGCTCATGATACCTGATACGATACCGAATTGCTTGTCCAGTACCTGTGCCATAGGCGCCAGGCAGTTGGTAGTACAGCTTGCGCAGCTGATAACAGTTTCGCTACCGTCCAGTATATCGTGGTTTACATTATATACTACAGTCTTCATTTCGCCGGTAGCAGGGGCGGATATTACCACACGCTTGGCACCAGCCGTAATGTGCGCCATTGCTTTGTCAGCATCAGTAAAGAAGCCGGTACACTCCAGCACTACATCTACATTGTGCGCACCCCAAGGAATTTGAGCAGGGTCTTTCTGCGCATATATTTTAATTACGTCGCCGTTAACGGTTATTGAATCATCGCCGCTGGTAACATCAGCGTTGAAGCGGCCCTGTGCTGTATCATACTTCAGCAGGTGGGCCAGGAACTTAGGACTGGTCAGGTCGTTGATAGCAACTACTTCTATACCGTCCATGTTGTAGATCTGGCGGTAAGCCAGGCGGCCTATGCGGCCAAAACCATTAATGGCAACTTTTACTGTGCTCATTGTTAGAAATTATTTAATATGAATAATTAAAACGTGCCGCAAAGGTACGGGTCGGGGTGATAATATCCAAAGTACATGAGGGAA
>JACFNS010000106.1:0-1570 GCA_019454705.1 Taibaiella sp.
AATTCGTCCATTGTATGGAGAGAAAAGAAAACATCATTGCCGTAACGATATAAGAAAGGATAGCCTGCATATATTTAGGGGATGGTGGAGACACGTATTCTACTGCCTCGTTTTCACTTATTATTTCTTCATAACTAACAACGGCGGTGCCGGCAACAAAATCTCCTATTCTTCGACCTGGGTTAGCCAAGGCCACAATAAATTCAATCGGCCAAAATATGCAGAATAGATTTCTGACTATACATCTCCATGGGTTGGCGGGTTGCATAGTTTTATTGTTAACCACCTGTAAACCCATAATCTTTTTGCCGGGACTTTTCCCATTGAAGTTGTCTTTGCAAAAGTATATAGCATACATAGCACCGGTGAGGTAAATAAACTTAGACGGCCAAAAATTGAAATTCGGTGGTTCATGGCTGGGTTCCATCATTTCAGCCATATTGGGCATGTTTGGCAAAAGAAAAATCATTGATAGTATCCAAATAGCAACCATGAAAATCAGAAAATCAATTAACATGGATAGAAATCTGTAGCCTGTCGTCGGAGAGGTCGTATAGAGCATGTAGTGTATTTTGTTCAAATATAAAGGTAGTTGGCTGATTTTGCTATCTCCTGATTCTTCAGGCTTCGTGCACCTGCACGACTTGGTACGTGAGGGGCTTATTTAGCAGCTTGCTTAGCGGCATTGTGTACAATCAGCACCTTTACCGCTGATGCAATTATTTTCTGCTCATCCCTGTCTGTAGTCACCACTGCCAATGATTCCTTTTCACCCGCAGGTAGCAGGAAAAAGGAGGAACGTAATATGGGTACACTCACCCAGCCCAGCAAGTTGCCACCGGGACTACTTATCTTATATAGGTTACTGCCCTTTCTTGAGCCCCAGGTATTGCCACTGCCCAAATGTTTGTCCAATTCATATACTGCGTACAGGCTATCGTCTTTGTATATCCTGGCGCCCTCTATCCTGATGTTGATGCTTGATGGACGCTCCCGTCCTTTTCCTGTACTGCTGTTGTAATTGCTGATTATACCTCGTTCCAGCTTGTGCCGGGTCAGTATATTACTTTTGTCTTCCCATTGATCCAGTAGTTTCTGTGCATTTTTCTCGTTCAAAAAACCATTTTGCACTACATCATACTTAACTATATCCTGCGCCAGGGTACGGATGAGTAACGGGTGATAGCGTATATTCAACTCTCTTTGCATGCCATCTATTGATATGGTGTAGTAATACACCATAAATGCCTCTTTGGGTGATGCAAGTACTTTTGCTTTTGCCATAATGAACTGTCTGTATTCTCCACCAAAGGCATAATCTTTGAACGAATCATTATTTGCCTCGGGATAAGATAGCGGGTTCATGATATCGCCACCTGATTCCAGTGTCATAGTGCTGATGCGTTTTCCCGACTCTTTGTAATAGCAATAAATTTTATCATCACTATACACCTTGCCATCCTTCATAGAGGCTGTTTGGCAAAAAGCGACATAGTGTGCCAGCAATAGTATGATACAGGTGAGTAAACGCATGTTATAAAATTAGTGAAATGTCTGGTCAGGCTTTGTC
>JACFNS010000106.1:1582-7695 GCA_019454705.1 Taibaiella sp.
ATGTTTCTTTAAAAACCCATGCCTATGCCTACTTCTACCAGTTCCGCTTCAAACTTGTGGGTCTTCAGCAGTATAGATGCGGACAGTTCTTTCAGTACGCCTTTCTCCTGCTGTATAATGTAGAAATTGCCGCCCAGTTTCTGGTAAAAGAAATCTTCGGCCAGGTAGTAATTCTTCAGGTAAAAACCTAACTGTAATAACACCCCTGTTCTGCCATACAGGAATTCGTTGCCCACTATCACAGCACTCTTCCAGGAGTTGGCTTTTTCTTCTCCGACTGCTATTTCACTGTTTCTTAAAAAAGCGTACATATTGCTATGGTAAGAATAGTCCAGCCCGATGATGGCTTTGTTCTTACTCATGTACCTTTTACTGGCAAATGCCGATACAATATACACAGGGTACATAGGCCCGTCGGGTATATGGTTTTCTTTGGCCGAAAAACCTAATCTTACCTGTGCCAGCCACCTGTTTTTCAGCGGCTGTATTTCTCTCTGTATCCTTTCAGGCTGAGAAGTGGTTGGAAAGTAACGAATGCCCACGTGTGCGCCGTATGTATTGATACCCAGGTTGGGCGTGCGGAATGCAGCATTGGAAACGTGAAAAAATGTACCGCCTGCCTGTATGTCCAGGTGTTGGTTCACGCGGTAGCGTATATCAGTAGCAAACAGCGAAAAATTATTGAACCCCGAACCGATGGCTTTGTTCAGTGTGTCGAAGTAGGGATAGCGCTCATAAGGCTTTGTTACATACCCCAGCCCGAAGGATGCTTTAAATGTCCATTCCAGTTTTTTGTATTTCAGCAGGGGGAATTGCAAACTGGGATATATACTGATGCATTTGCCAAAAACCGTGTCCACGCCATAGTCGGTGTACATCAGGGCGAAGCCCACAAGAGGGTACTTCCTGCGCTGGTGCCAGTCTTTTTTACCATAGGTCTGAAAGACTGCATTTACTTCTACCCCTTTCACTACATCCGGCAATTGCTTGGGAAACCTGGGGGTGTGGGGTAATATCTTGCCGGCAAACAAGTTGGTTTCAATACCCATACCCGCCCATTTATCTTGTGCGGTACAGTTAACAAACAGTAGAATAGTGCTGATGAGCAGTAAAAGCTGCCTGGCCATTACAGGTTGCTGAGTTTTTGTTGTTTGGTTATGTTATAGCTAAATATACGGGCAAATATACTTTCCTGTCGCAAACATGTACCTTTGCTGCACAACATTTTCGTTATGCGTAAGTTGTCCAGTCTTATTGTGCGGTCGTTTTTGCAGGGTTTGCTCATACTCAGCCCTGTGGTGGTCACTGCCTACCTGATATATACGGTCTTCGATAGTGTGGATACTTTGATTCCCTCTATGCCGCGCGGTATTGGCTTCCTGGTAGTGGTGGGGGTTATTACCACTATCGGCTACCTGGGCACCAGGCTGTTCGTAGGCAGGATGGTAATAGACGCTTTCGACTACCTGATGCAGCACACACCGGGCATAAAATACATTTACACTTCTATCAAAGATGTACTGGATTCCTTCATGGGCGATAAAAAGCGTTTCAATACACCCGTATGGATATGTACCAACCGCGACCCCGAAATGTGGCGTATTGGTTTTATGACGCAGAAAGACCTGGCATTTGTAGGTATGGCGGGCAAGGTATCGGTTTACCTGCCGCATTCATACGCTATATCCGGGTGGGTGGTGATAGTAGATGCGTCCAATATCAAACCGGTTACAAAAATGAATGCTGCTGAAGCGATGAAATTTGCCGTTAGCGGTGGTATCACCAGCAGTGTAGAAGAAGAAAAGCATGATTTATTCAAATAAAGTCATCAACCTCAATTCGGGCCCTGCCGCATTACCACAAGAGGTATTGCAACAGGCGTCAGAGGCCGTGCTCGATTATAATGGTACGGGTGTGTCCATATTGAGCATACCGCACAGGGGTAAGGACTTTAATGCAATATTGGAGGAGAGCAAACAACTGGTGCGTGAGTTGTGCGGTTTGAATGATGATTACGAAATACTCTGGATGCATGGCGGCGGGCGTTTACAGTTCGCTATGATACCCATGAACTTTTTAGGCGAAGAACAAACAGCAGGGTATATAGACAGTGGTAACTGGTCGGCCGATGCCATCAGGCATGCTGAATATTATGGCAATGTGCAGGTGCTCAGTTCATCCAAAGAAGATAACTACCAACACCTGCCCGTATGGCCACATGATATTCCCCCAAACCTCGCCTACCTGCACATGACTACTAATAATACTATATACGGAACGCAATGGCCTGAGGTGCCTGCAGTAAGCATGCCTTTAGTAGCCGATATGAGCAGCGACATCTTCAGCAGGCAGGTGGATTATACCAACTGCGCCATGTTTTATGCTGTGGCACAAAAAAACATTGGCCCTGCAGGTGCTACGCTGGTAGCTATGCGCAAAGACATGCTGCGACGCATCAGCCGCAGTCTGCCGCCCATGCTCAATTATGCGGAACATGTGGCCAAAAAATCGGTACTGAACACCCCGCCTGTTTTTTCTATATATGTATCGCTGCTGACACTGCGATGGATAAAAGAAAAAGGCATAGATAAAATTGAGGAAGAAAATAAAATAAAAGCCGCCCTTTTATACGACGAAATAGAACGAAATCCTTTATTTAGCACCCCGGTAAAAAAAGAAGACCGCAGCATGATGAACGTATGCTTCCGTGCGGTGGATGAAAGGACGGAGCAGCTTTTTCTCGATTTTTGTGAAGCAAGCGGCATAGTGAATATCAAGGGTCATCGGACGGTGGGTGGTTTCAGGGCATCGTTATACAATGCCATCACTATAGAAGATGTGAAGTATGTAGTGGCGGTGATGCTGGAATTTGAATTGAATAAAAAATAAACAGTAAATAAATAATGGCGAAAATTACCCCATTCAAAGGATTAAGGCCAGTACAGGAACTGGCGCAGGAAGTGGCAACATTGCCCTACGATGTTGTAAACGTAGAAGAAGCGAGAGCTTATAAAGACGAACCTTATCATTTCTATCATGTTACCCGGTCTGAAATTGACCTGCCCGAGGGTATAGATGTGCATAGCCAGCAGGTGTACGACAAAGCCAAAGAAAACCTGGACAGGATGATAGAAGAGGGCATACTGGTGCAGGACCTGGAGCCTTGTTATTATATATACCGCCTGGTGATGAATGGCCGTGCGCAAACAGGTTTGATATGTGGGTCATCGGTAGATGACTATAACAATGGTGTTATTAAAAAGCATGAGTTCACCCGCCCTGTAAAAGAGCAGGACCGCATCAATCATATAAAAACCACCCGTGCGCAAACGGGTATCGTATTTCTTGCCTACCGCGAGCAGGCCGATGTAAACAAACTGATTGAAGACTGGAAAGCTGCACACGATGCTGATTACGATTTTATAGCGGAAGATGGAATAGGCCACACTATATGGGTGGTAGATGATAAGAACACTGTTGATACCATTACAAAATTATTTGACGAAAAAGTATTCGCCACCTACATTGCAGATGGACACCACCGTGCTGCATCGGGTGCTAAAGTGCGCGAGGCGTTGGTAGCGGAAGGTACTGCCGACGACAGGAGCAACTATTTTGTTACCTGCATCTTCCCGGATACACAGGTGAAAATACTGGATTACAACCGTGTCGTTACTGACCTGAAAGGCATGAGCAACGAAGAGTTTATCAATGCATTGAAGAACGACTTTGATGTATCGGAGCCGATGGGTAAAAACCAATACAAGCCGCAGGCGCTACACGAGTTCGGTTTGTACATTGGCGGCAATTGGTACAAGCTGGTAACCAAAGAAGGCACTTATACCAACGACCCCATAGGCATACTGGATGTAACCATATTGCAGAATAACGTCCTCACAAAATTACTCGACATCAACGACCCTCGTACGGACAACCGTGTAGATTTTGTAGGCGGCATACGTGGCCTGGGCGAACTGGAAAAACGTGTGGATAGCGGCAGCATGGCGGCTGCATTTGCCTGTTACCCCGTTAGCATACAGCAACTGTTCGACATTGCGGATAGCGGTGAGGTTATGCCTCCTAAGAGTACCTGGTTTGAGCCTAAGACGCGCGACGGGCTGGTGGTGTATATGATATAGGTAACCCCAACCCCTGAAGGGGCTATAATATTGTGTATGAAGAGGCGCGTAAGCGCCTCTTTTCATTCAAAAACTATTGGCATATATTTATAGTATGAAACACTTTATTACCCTTTTGCTATTATCCTTTTCATTATCAGCTATTTCACAGGAAAAAGAAAAATACTATCAATTAGGATTTGCTGAGATAAAGATAGGCTACCCGATGGCTTATTTTTTTGATGACAGGGAAGCTTTCTTGTCTGGTGATGTGGACACCACAATTATACAACAGTATTATGCAAATGCTATTCAGGAAGCAGCGACCGCATTAGGCAAACGTCGTTTTGGAGATATCAAAATATACATTGACTATGACAATGCGGATAGAGAAGAAATCAAAAAGATATGCAGTACATACGAGCTGGATGGGTTATTGGTAGGATATATGAAGTTTATGTCATCAAATACAGACGTGCTGGTTCGATTGGCCCTGTATGATGAAGATGGTATTGAAGTCACAAAAGCAAAGCACAATACATTTACCGGCAACTCTTATTTCTTAGTGCCTGCATATGACCGTACTATAGCGGATGCTACGAAAGGTGCATTGCGAAAAATATATGCCAATTTGAATAAAATATACAAGAAGGAGCAAAAGTAAACCCGCGCGCTAATTTGTTAGCATAAAAGTGAGCGTAAATTCAATTTATGTTTGAAACAGTGCATTTTCACGAATGGGAATTGATAGTAGATAAACAATCTACTATCAACGCGTATGCAGAAGTTGAGTATGGAGGTTCACGTTCCTGTAGTTGTGGGGATTGCGCGGAATATACAAGACGTATTGACAGTATTTTCCCCGGTAATGTCAAACTGCTATTTGATAGCCTCGGTATTGATTACCGCAAAGATGCTGAAGTAACCCATATTATATCTGACAACAATGAAAACTATTGTAGTGGTTGGTTTCATTTTATTGGGGAATTTAAAGGGGAGAGTTGCACATTGCCGGTAAATGATAGTGGTTATAATTTACAATTAACGGATGTTGCAAATAATTTTAAAATTGGGTTCACATAAGTGATTCACTTGCCTTATTTAAAAGTACCTACCCTTTGGTTCAGGTGGAATTCAGTACATTCATACCTCACTGGTCTGAGCATCCCGCTCGTCCTCGTTTGTAACAGCCTTTCCATTAAACCGGTAATCAATAAAGGCGTGGATGAAATGGTTAGACGTTTGTAACGCCATCACTATTGCTCCCAACCTTAATATCCATCTCAAATACTATCCTTAACTTGCTGCATTAACTATTAACTATAAAAACATACAATTATGGCAAGTATCAATCCATACCTCACATTCAACGGCAACTGCGAAGAGGCTTTTAATTTTTATAAATCAGTGTTTGACGGTGAGTTCGCCTACGTAGGCCGTTTCAACGAAATGCCTCCGCAGGAGGGTAAATCTATGCCCGAAGAAGAGGGCAACAGGATCATGCACATCTCCTTGCCGATAGGCAACGGTGCAGCCCTGATGGGCAGCGATACTGGTGGCGAATGGGCGCAAGGTTATTCAGCAGGTAATAACTTCTCTATTTCTATCAATGCGGATAGCAAAGAAGAGGCTGATAAGTTATTCAATGGCCTGTCTGCGGGCGGACAGGTTACCATGCCTATGAGCAATACCTTCTGGGGTTCTTATTTCGGTATGTGTGTCGATAAGTTCGGCATCAGCTGGATGATGAGCTACGACGGTGGCAATAACGGATAATTCTCATGCCGGGTTATAAGAGAGGCGCCAATTGGCGCCTCTCTTGTTATATGTCATATACTAAAATTTTAATAGCTAAATAGCGTAATAATTAGTATATTTGTTATTGTAAGTGCGTTACTCTTTGAGGCCGGATAACCCCTTACGCACCTCTTCAGCGCAATATCACCCGGCATCAGCTTAACCTGGCTGCTCAATTAAACCAATAAAAGATATCGT